>CAUQIK010000010.1:0-40093 GCA_963518035.1 uncultured Streptococcus sp.
AAAGGAAAAAAGCTTTTTCCTTTTCCATAATTTTCTTCTCAAATTGTGGTACAATTAAGAGTAAGATTTTAATTATACTCTTCGAAAATCTAATTCAAACTGCGTCAGCGTCGCCTTGCCGTACTCAAGTACAGCCTGCGGCTAGCTTCCTAGTTTGCTCTTTGATTTTCATTGAGTATTAGAAATGAGACTGATTTGTATGAGAAAATTTGACAGCCATTCGATTCCGATTCGGCTTAATTTATTGTTTTCGATTGTCATTTTGCTCTTTATGGCCATCATTGGTCGCCTGCTTTATATGCAGGTTTTGAACAAGGATTTTTATGAGACAAAATTAGCATCTGCTAGTAAAACAAAGGTGACCACTAGTTCGGCTCGGGGCGAAATTTATGATGCCAGCGGCAAGCCTTTGGTTGAAAATACTGTGAAACAAGTTGTTTCCTTTACTCGAAACAACAAAATGACGGCTGCAGATTTAAAAGAAACAGCCAAGAAGTTGCTGGCCTATGTGGGAGTTACTTCTCCAACATTGACTGATCGACAGTTGGCGGACTATTACCTAGCAGATCAAGATGTCTATAAGAAAGCAGTGGAAAGTTTACCACGTGAGAAGCGATTTGATTCTGATGGCAATCAATTATCTGAATCCGAGCTTTACAATAATACTGTTGAAAGTATCGATCCAAGCCAATTGGCCTACTCGGATGACGAAAAGAAAGAAATTTACCTCTTTAGCCAACTCAATGCAGTTGGAAATTTTGCGACAGGGACCATTGCGACAGATTCCTTGACAGATACACAGATTGCCTTGATTGCTTCGGCTTCTAAGAATTTACCTGGTATCAGTATTTCAACTTCGTGGGATCGAAAGGTCCTAGAGACTTCACTTTCGTCTATAGTAGGAAGTGTATCCAGTGAAAAAGCCGGTCTTCCAGCTGAAGAAGCAGATGCTTATATCAAAAAGGGGTATTCTCTAAATGACCGTGTTGGAACCTCTTATCTAGAAAAACAATATGAAGAAACCTTGCAAGGAAAACGCTCGGTGAAAGAAATCCATCTAGACAAGTATGGCAATATGGAAAGTGTCGAAAATATCGAAGATGGTACCAAAGGGAACAATATTAAACTGACTATTGATTTGGCCTTCCAAGATAGCGTGGACAATCTGCTTAAGAGTTATTTCAATTCCGAACTGGGAAATGGAGGAGCCAAGTATTCAGAAGGTGTGTATGCAGTTGCCCTCAACCCAAAAACAGGTGCGGTTTTGTCTATGTCAGGACTCAAACATGACTTGAAAACGGGAGATTTAACACCTGATTCCTTGGGAACAGTAACCGATGTCTTTGTACCCGGTTCGGTCGTTAAGGCGGCGACCATCAGCTCTGGTTGGGAGAATGGAGTCTTATCAGGGAATCAGACCTTGACAGACCAACCGATTGTCTTCCAAGGTTCAGCTCCAATTAATTCTTGGTACACTCAGGCCTACGGTTCATTCCCGATTACAGCTGTGGAAGCCTTGGAGTATTCTTCTAATGCCTATATGGTTCAAACGGCTTTGGGCATTATGGGTCAGACCTATCAACCCAATATGTTTGTTCTAACTAACAATTTAGAATCCGCTATGGGGAAACTTCGCTCGACATTTGCGGAATATGGTCTTGGAGCCTCAACAGGCATTGACCTTCCAGGTGAGTCAACTGGTTTTATACCAAAAGAGTATAATTTTGCTAATTACATTACCAATGCATTTGGTCAGTTTGATAACTACACCCCAATGCAATTGGCCCAGTACGTTGGAACTATTGCCAACAACGGTGTTCGGATTGCCCCCCACATTGTTGAGGGGATTTATGGAAACAACGAACAAGGTGGCTTAGGGAACTTAATCCAATCTGTTGAAACCAAGGAAATGAATAAAATTAATATTTCTGAGTCTGATGTTTCCATCCTCCAACAAGGATTTTATCAAGTGTCACATGGTGGTAGTGCTTTGACAACCGGTCGTGCCTTTTCAAATGGCGCAGCGGTATCCATTAGTGGAAAAACAGGTACTGCTGAAAGTTATGTTGAGGGCGGTCAAAAAGCTAACAATACTAATGCTGTGGCCTATGCACCATCAGATAATCCTCAAATCGCTGTAGCTGTTGTCTTCCCTCATAACACCAACCTTACAAATGGTGTCGGACCTTCCATTGCACGCGATATTATCAACCTCTATAACCAACACCATCCAATGAACTAGAAAGGAATTTATGCTTTATCCAACACCTATTGCCAAGCTAATTGATAGTTACTCTAAGTTACCGGGTATCGGGATTAAGACGGCTACACGTCTGGCCTTTTATACCATTGGAATGTCTGATGACGACGTCAATGAATTTGCCAAAAATCTCCTTTCTGCTAAGAGAGAGCTGACCTATTGTTCCATCTGTGGTCGTTTGACTGATGACGATCCTTGCTCTATCTGTACCGATCCGACTCGTGACCAGACGACAATTTTAGTTCTCGAAGATAGTCGCGATGTGGCGGCTATGGAGAATATCCAAGAATACCATGGACTCTATCATGTTTTGCATGGACTCATTTCTCCCATGAATGGCATCAGTCCAGACGATATCAATCTCAAAAGCCTTATGACTCGTCTTATGGATAGTGAAGTTTCAGAGGTAATCGTAGCAACCAATGCCACAGCAGATGGGGAAGCTACCTCTATGTATCTCTCACGTTTGCTCAAGCCGGCTGGTATCAAGGTAACTCGCCTGGCACGAGGCCTAGCTGTCGGAGCAGATATCGAGTATGCGGACGAAGTCACGCTCTTACGAGCCATTGAAAATCGAACAGAGTTGTAAGTGTAGACAAATTAACACACTCAATTCATTTAGACAAAAATCACGGAGGCCGACAGTTGTTTTATCGGTCTCTTTTTAGATTTATTGAAGACCAGTATCAGGTTCAAGTTTCAAAAAAGAAGCAAATATGATATACTAAAGAACGAGTATTCTATTAGAATTAGGACAAGCAATATGAAACAAACGATTATTCTTTTATACGGTGGACGGAGTGCAGAGCGTGAAGTCTCTGTCCTTTCAGCTGAAAGTGTGATGCGTGCGGTCAACTACGACCGTTTCACAGTCAAGACTTTCTTCATCAGCCAGTCAGGTGACTTTATTAAAACGCAAGAATTTAGCCATACTCCGGGGCAAGAAGACCGTCTCATGACCAATGCGACTATTGACTGGGACAAGAAAATAGCACCAAGTGCTATCTATGAGGAAGGTGCAGTAGTCTTTCCAGTTCTTCACGGTCCGATGGGAGAAGATGGATCTGTTCAAGGATTCTTGGAAGTTTTGAAAATGCCTTACGTTGGTTGCAACATCTTGTCATCCAGTCTTGCCATGGATAAAATCACGACTAAACGTGTTCTGGAATCTGCCGGTATTGCCCAAGTTCCTTATGTGGCTATCGTTGAAGGTGATGATGTGACTGCTAAAATTGCTGAAGTGGAAGAGAAATTGGCTTATCCAGTCTTCACAAAACCATCAAACATGGGGTCAAGTGTCGGTATTTCTAAGTCTGAAAATCAAGAAGAACTCCGTCAAGCCTTGAAACTTGCCTTCCAATATGACAGCCGTGTCTTGGTTGAGCAAGGGGTGAATGCACGTGAAATCGAGGTTGGCCTCTTGGGTAACTACGATGTCAAAAGCACGCTACCAGGGGAAGTTGTCAAAGATGTTGCCTTTTATGATTACGATGCCAAGTATATTGATAATAAGATTACTATGGATATTCCAGCCAAGATCAGTGATGATGTAGTAGCTGTCATGCGTCAAAATGCAGAAACTGCCTTCCGTGCGATTGGCGGGCTTGGTCTCTCTCGTTGTGATTTCTTCTATACAGATAAGGGCGAAATTTTCCTAAACGAGCTCAATACTATGCCAGGTTTTACCCAGTGGTCTATGTATCCACTACTTTGGGACAATATGGGAATCAGCTACCCAGACCTAATTGAGCGTTTGGTTGACCTTGCTAAGCAAAGTTTTGACAAGCGCGAAGCGCATTTACTATAAAAATGAAAGAGAGGGTAGAAGCCAGAACCGTCACTGCAAGGTGATCAGAGTTCTCGGACTTCGACCCTTTTTAAAGGAGTAAAAATGAAACTTACAATTCACGAAGTTGCTCAAGTTGTTGGAGCTAAAAATGATGTCAGCATCTTTGAGGATGTTCAGTTAGAAAAAGCTGAGTTTGACAGTCGTTTGATTGGGACTGCAGATTTATTCGTACCACTCAAAGGTGCGCGTGACGGTCATGACTTTATCGAAACAGCCTTTGAAAATGGTGCAGCAGTAACCTTGTCTGAGAAAGAGGTCGCAAATCATCCTTATATTTTAGTAGACGATGTGTTGACTGCTTTTCAACAACTAGCTGCCTACTATCTTGAGAAAACGGCTGTTGATGTCTTTGCTGTTACAGGTTCAAATGGCAAGACAACGACCAAGGATATGTTGGCGCACTTGCTATCAACAACCTACAAGACCTACAAAACACAAGGAAACTACAATAATGAGATTGGTCTTCCTTACACAGTTCTCCATATGCCTGAAGGAACAGAAAAGTTGGTCTTGGAGATGGGGCAGGATCACTTGGGAGATATTCATCTCTTGTCTGAATTGGCTCGTCCAAAAACAGCCATCGTGACCTTGGTTGGAGAA
Source organism: uncultured Streptococcus sp. (assembly GCA_963518035.1). Classification (GTDB taxonomy): domain Bacteria; phylum Bacillota; class Bacilli; order Lactobacillales; family Streptococcaceae; genus Streptococcus. The sequence goes on from CAUQIK010000010.1 coordinate 4,710, forward strand.
GCCCATTTGGCCTTTTTCAAAGACCGTTCTGAGATTGCTAAAGGGAAAATGCAAATTGCAGACGGGATGGCACCTGGTTCTTTGCTTTTAGCGCCAGCTGAAACTATTGTAGAGGACTACTTGCCAACTGATAAAAAGGTAGTCCGTTTTGGTCAAGGAGCAGAGTTGGAAATCACAGACTTGATTGAGCGCAAGGACAGTCTGACCTTTAAGGCTAATTTCTTGGAACAAGCCCTCGATTTGCCAGTGACTGGTAAGTACAATGCCACTAATGCCATGATTGCGTCTTATGTTGCCCTACAAGAAGGAGTTTCAGAGGAGCAAATTCGTCAGGCTTTCCAAAATCTTGAATTGACGCGTAACCGTACCGAATGGAAGAAAGCAGCCAATGGAGCAGATATCTTATCAGATGTTTACAATGCCAATCCAACTGCTATGAAGCTGATTTTAGAGACTTTCTCTGCCATTCCAGCCAACGAAGGTGGCAAGAAAATCGCTGTCTTGGCGGACATGAAGGAACTTGGTGACCAGTCTATTCAACTCCATAATCAGATGATTTTGAGCCTCTCGCCAGATGTGTTGGATACCATGATTTTCTATGGAGACGACATTGCTGAATTAGCCCAATTGGCTAGTCAAATGTTCCCAATCGGCCACGTTTACTACTTCAAGAAAACAGAAGACCAAGACCAATTTGAAGACTTAGTTAAGCAGGTTAAAGAAAGCCTTGGAGCTAATGACCAAATCCTGCTCAAAGGCTCTAACTCTATGAATCTAGCCAAGTTGGTAGAAAGTTTAGAAAATGAAAACAAGTGATTTTGTCAAGTATCTTCAAAGAATGATTGCCCTTACAGATACTGGCTTAACCTTTACAAAAGATCCTTTTGACCGTGAGCGCTATGAAGACTTGCGAAGTCTGTTATCTGAAATGCTGGATCAAGCATCAGACCTTGATGCCGAAGAAGTGGCAGAAGTTTTGAAGCCAACTTCCGCTTATGCAACTCCGTTAATGGACGTCCGTGCTTGGATTGTTGAGGACGAAAAGATTTGTCTGGTTAGGGGACAAGGAGAGAATGATTGGGCTTTGCCAGGTGGCTTTGGTGAGGTTGGTTATTCTCCAACAGAAAATATTCTCAAGGAAATTGAAGAAGAAACCGGTTTTGAAGCTAAAGTAGAAAGACTACTAGCTGTTTTTGATACAAATCGTTTCCAACTACAGAGCAAGCAATATGCAAAGTTTGTTTTTGAATGTAAGCTTCTTGATGGACAATTCCAAGAAAATCAAGAAATTGCTGACCTTCAATTTTTTGCCATTGACCAACTGCCAGCCTTATCTGAAAAACGCATTACCAAGGAGCAAATCGAGATTCTTTGGCAGGTTTATCAAGGTCAGAGGGAGCAATATCTTGATTAAGAAGATGATTATCGTATTTCTAAATCCATTTTTGACAAATAGCATGGTATAATAAAATGCAGGAAAATTTTGAATCATGAGGAAGACTAGATGAATTTATGGGATATTTTCTTTACGACCCAAGCAACAGAGCCACCCAAATTTGACCTTTTTTGGTATGTCAGTATATTTACACTCTTGGCTTTGACCTTTTATACAGCCTATCGTTATCGTGAAAAGAAGGCTTATCAACGATTTTTCCAAATCTTGCAGGCAGTTCAGTTAATCCTTCTTTATGGATGGTACGGGGTTAATCATATGCCATTGTCAGAAAGCTTACCCTTTTACCATTGCCGTATGGCTATGTTTGTGGTGCTTTTGCTTCCTGGTCAGTCCAAATATCGGCAGTATTTTGCATTACTAGGAACATTTGGGACATTAGCAGCCTTTGTTTATCCAGTGCCAGATCCTTATCCATTCCCGCATATTGCGATTTTATCCTTTATCTTTGGCCACTTAGCTCTCTTGGGGAACTCTCTAGTTTATCTATTGAGACAGTATAACGCGCGATTGCTGGATGTGAAGGGAATTTTTCTCATGACCTTTGCACTAAATGCCTTGATTTTTGTGGTCAATTTAGTAACAGGTGGAGATTACGGATTCTTGACAAAACCACCATTGGTTGGAGATCATGGCTTAGTAGCTAATTATTTAATCGTTTCCCTGGCTTTATCAGCAGCGATTACGTTAACAAAGAAAATCTTGGAACTATTTTTAGAACAAGAAGCAGAAAAAATGATTGCAAAGAAAGCTTAGAAATGAGCTTTCTTTTTTTCATAAATCTGATTTTTTATAACTTGTTTGGAAAATAAAAAAATTTGATGAGCGAATGTGAAAAAATGGTAAGTAAATTTAGGAAAAACTAAGCACGATTGGATTTTTTGTGTTATAATATTCTGTGAATAGCTATGCCCTATTTTAGCTATATTGAATAGAAGTTTGAAACTTGGAAGAGAGAGGATGCGATGTAATGGCTAGAGATGGTTTTTTTACAGGCTTAGATATCGGAACTAATTCGATTAAAGTATTGGTTGCCGAGCATAGAAATGGTGAACTTAATGTAATTGGTGTAAGTAATGCCAAGAGTAAAGGTGTAAAGGATGGGATTATCGTTGATATTGAAGCAGCAGCAACTGCTATCAAGTCAGCTATTTCCCAAGCAGAAGAGAAAGCTGGCATTTCAATCAAATCAGTGAATGTTGGTTTGCCTGGAAATCTTTTGCAAGTAGAACCAACTCAAGGTATGATTCCAGTTACATCTGATACAAAAGAAATTACAGATCAAGATGTTGAAAATGTTGTTAAATCAGCCTTGACAAAGAGTATGACACCAGATCGTGAAGTCATTACTTTTATTCCAGAAGAATTTATCGTAGATGGTTTCCAAGGTATTCGTGACCCACGTGGTATGATGGGGGTTCGTCTTGAAATGCGTGGTTTGCTTTACACAGGTCCACGTACTATTCTTCACAATTTACGCAAGACAGTTGAGCGCTCAGGTGTTCAGGTTGAAAATATTATTATTTCACCATTGGCTTTGGTTCGTTCAGTCTTGAACGAAGGAGAGCGTGAATTTGGAGCTACTGTTATTGATATGGGAGCAGGTCAAACAACTGTTGCTACAATCCGTAACCAAGAACTCCAGTTTACAAATATTCTTCAAGAAGGTGGAGATTATGTCACAAAAGATATCTCTAAAGTCTTGAAGACTTCACAGAAATTAGCTGAAGGATTGAAATTGAACTATGGGGAAGCCTACCCTTCACTTGCAAGCAATGAAACCTTCCAAGTTGAAGTGATTGGTGAAGTAGAGCCTGTAGAAGTTACAGAAAGCTACCTAGCAGAGATTATTTCAGCTCGCATTAAGCACATTTTTGAACAAATCAAACAAGAGTTGGAAAGAAGACATTTGTTGGATCTTCCAGGTGGGATTGTTCTGATTGGTGGAAATGCTATTTTACCAGGTATTGTAGAACTTGCACAGGAAGTATTTGGCGTTGGTGTCAAACTTTACGTTCCAAATCAAGTTGGAATCCGTAACCCTGCCTTCGCTCATGTGATTAGCTTGTCTGAATTTGCTGGTCAATTGACTGAGGTGAATTTATTAGCACAACGAGCAGTTAAGGGTGAGGATACTTTGCGTCACCAACCTATTAATTTTGGTGGGATGATTCAACGCGTTACGCAAGTAGCACAACCTACCCCTATTCAACCAGTTCAAAATACTGAGGTAGAGCAATCAGCTTCTACGAACGTAGTTGCTCCGAAAGAAGATAAAGTATCTTCTCAAAATAAACCAAAAATCGCAGATCGTTTCCGTGGCTTAATCGGAAGCATGTTTGATGAATAAAAGAGGAAAAATAAACTATGACATTTTCATTTGATACAGCAGCAGCTCAAGGTGCAGTTATTAAAGTAATCGGTGTTGGTGGAGGTGGCGGTAACGCCATTAACCGCATGGTTGACGAAGGTGTTGCAGGCGTAGAATTTATCGCAGCAAACACAGATGTACAAGCTTTGAGTAGTACAAAAGCTGAGACTGTAATTCAGTTAGGCCCTAAATTGACTCGTGGTTTGGGTGCTGGCGGTCGACCTGAAGTTGGTCAAAAGGCAGCTGAAGAAAGCGAAGAAGCCTTGACTCAAGCTATTACTGGAGCAGATATGGTCTTCATTACTGCAGGTATGGGAGGTGGCTCTGGTACTGGTGCAGCTCCTGTTATTGCCCGCATTGCTAAAGATTTAGGTGCTCTTACAGTTGGTGTTGTGACACGTCCTTTCGGTTTTGAAGGAAGCAAACGTGGTCAGTACGCTGTAGAAGGAATCAATCAACTTCGTGAGCATGTGGATACTCTATTGATTATTTCAAACAACAACTTGCTTGAAATTGTTGATAAGAAAACTCCACTTCTTGAAGCTCTTAGCGAAGCAGATAACGTACTTCGCCAAGGTGTTCAAGGGATTACTGACTTGATTACAAACCCTGGTTTGATTAACCTTGACTTTGCCGATGTGAAAACAGTTATGGCAAATAAAGGAAATGCCTTAATGGGTATCGGTATCGGTAGTGGTGAAGAACGTGTGGTAGAAGCAGCTCGTAAGGCAATCTACTCACCACTTCTTGAAACAACTATTGACGGTGCTGAGGATGTCATCGTCAACGTTACTGGTGGTCTCGACTTGACTTTGATTGAGGCAGAAGAAGCTTCAGAAATTGTCAACCAAGCAGCTGGCCAAGGAGTGAACATCTGGCTCGGAACATCTATCGATGAAAACATGAAAGATGAAATTCGTGTGACAGTCGTTGCAACTGGTGTTCGTCAAGATCGTGTTGAAAAAGTTGTGGGCCATGCCCCAAGACAAGCTGTCCGTCATGAACAAGTAAGTCCTAGTCATGCACACAATCATAATCGTCAGTTTGATATGGCTGAAACTGCTGAAATTCCAAGTCCAGCACCTCGCCGTACAGAAACTTCTCAAACTTCAGCATTTGGTGATTGGGACTTGCGTCGTGAGACAATTGTTCGACCAACTGATTCAGTTGTATCGCCAGTTGAACGTTTCGAAGCACCATCTTTACACGATGAGGATGAATTAGACACTCCTCCATTTTTCAAAAATCGTTAAGTAAATGAATTTGAAAGAAAATACAGAACGTGTTTTTCAACAAATAAAAGATGCAAGTCAGCAGTCAGGAAGAGAAGCCAATTCTGTTTCGGTTGTTGCTGTTACAAAATATGTAGACGTACCGACAGCGGAGGCTTTGCTTCCGCTAGGTGTGCATCATATTGGTGAAAATCGTGTGGATAAATTTCTTGAGAAATATGAAGCTTTAAAAGATAGAAATATTACCTGGCATTTGATTGGAACCTTGCAAAGACGCAAGGTCAAAGATGTCATTCAGTATGTTGATTATTTCCACGCTTTGGATTCATTAAAGCTAGCAGAAGAAATTCAAAAAAGAAGTGACCGTGTTGTTAAGTGTTTCTTACAAGTAAATATCTCAAGGGAAGAGAGCAAACATGGTTTTTCAAGGGAAGAACTATTGGAACTCTTACCAGAATTGGCCACCTTAGATAAAATTGAATATGTTGGCTTGATGACCATGGCTCCTTTTGAAGCTAGTAGTGATGAGTTGAAAGAAATTTTTAAAGCTACTCAGGATTTGCAACTAGAAATTAGAGAAAAACAAATTCCCAATATGCCAATGACGGACTTGAGTATGGGTATGAGTCGTGACTACAAGGAAGCGATTGAATTTGGCTCAACATTTGTCAGAATTGGTACAGCATTTTTTAAATAGGAAAGAAATATGTCTTTAAAAGATAGATTTGATAAATTTATAGATTATTTTACAGAAGATGGAGAAGATGTTGGTACTGCATATCAGCCTAAAGCTGAAGAGCCGATTGTGACTCCAGTCCCTTCTGTTCAAGAGTTGCCTCAACAAGCTGGTAGCACGCCATCTAAAGATAAAAACATCACTCGTCTTCATGCCCGTCAACAAGAGTTGGCTATGCAAAGTCAACGTTCTACTGATAAGGTGACAATTGATGTTCGTTATCCACGTAAATACGAAGATGCCACAGATATTGTTGATTTATTAGCTGGCAACGAAAGTATTTTGATTGATTTCCAATATATGACAGAAGTTCAAGCTCGTCGTTGTTTGGACTATCTGGATGGGGCGCGCCATGTTTTAGCTGGTAACATGAAAAAGGTAGCATCTACTATGTACCTGCTGACACCAGTTGATGTTGTCGTCAATATTGAAGACATCAAAATTCCAGATGAATCACAAAATGGTGAATTTGGCTTTGATATGAAACGTACGAGAGTGAGATAATGATCTTTCTCATTCGTTTTGTTCAAAATGCAGTGGATATCTATTCACTGATTTTAATCATTTTTGCTCTGATGTCTTGGTTTCCCAATGCTTATGAATCACGTCTTGGACGCTTGATTATTAGTTTAGTGAAACCGATAGTAGCTCCCTTGCAACGTTTACCCCTCCAGATTGCAGGTCTTGACTTGTCTGTCTGGATTGCGGTATTACTAGTTCACTTCCTAGGGGAGCAGTTGATTCGACTTTTAGTAATCTTTCTATGAACAAGATGATTTATCAACACTTTTCTAAGAATGATTCGTCTTTTATTGATAAGGGAGTAGAATGGATAAAAAAGGTAGAAGATTCTTATTCTCCTTTTTTAACACCCTTTATAAATCCCCATCAAGAAAAGATTTTAAAGGTTCTAGCATCGACCAACGGCATCTCCTATATGAGCAGTCGGCAGTTTCTTGAAACTGAATATGTACGGGTACTCCTGTATCCTGATTATTTTGAGCCGGAATTCTCTGATTTTGAACTATCCTTGCAAGAAATAGTCTATCCTAATAAGTTTGAACGCCTAACACATGCGAAAATATTAGGGACTGTTTTAAATCAGCTGGGAATTGATAGGAAGCTATTTGGTGATATCTTAGTCAACGAAGAGAGAGCACAGATTATCATTAATCGACAGTTTATGCTCCTTTTTCAAGACGGCATTACGAAAATTGCTCGTTTACCGGTTCGTCTAGAAGAACGGCATTTTACTGAGAGAATTGCTACAGTAGAAGATTATCAAGAATTAGATATTTGTATTGCTAGTTCTAGATTAGATGTTTTTCTGGCAGGTGTCTTCAAGCTGTCTAGAAATCAGGCAAGTCAGTTAATTGAAAAACAGGCAGTCCAAGTTAATTATCATTTAGTTGAAAAATCAGATTATGCAGTTCAAGTTGGTGATTTGATTAGTGTTAGGAAATTTGGTCGATTGAAACTCGTTAGAGATAATGGGCAAACAAAAAAAGATAAAAAGAAATTAACGGTCCAATTGTTATTAAGTAAGTGAGGAAAAATATGCCAATTACATCGTTAGAAATCAAAGATAAAACTTTTAGCACACGCTTCAGAGGGTTTGATCAAGAAGAAGTAGATGAATTTTTAGATATTGTAGTCCGTGATTATGAAGATTTGGTTCGCTCTAATCATGATAAGGATTTACATATTAAGAGTTTGGAAGAGCGTTTGTCTTACTTTGATGAGATGAAAGATTCATTGAGCCAGTCTGTATTGATTGCACAAGATACAGCAGAGCGAGTAAAACAAGCTGCAACGGAACGTTCAAATAATATTATCCAACAAGCAGAGCAAGATGCCCAACGTTTGTTGGAAGAAGCTAAGTATAAGGCAAATGAAATTCTTCGTCAAGCAACTGACAATGCTAAGAAAGTTGCTGTCGAAACTGAAGAATTGAAGAACAAGAGCCGTGTCTTCCATCAACGTCTTAAATCTACAATTGAGAGCCAGTTAGCAATTGTTGAATCTTCAGATTGGGAAGATATTCTTCGCCCAACAGCGACTTATCTTCAGACAAGTGATGAGGCCTTCAAAGAAGTGGTCAGTGAAGTCTTAGGTGACTCTGTCTTACAACAACATCCAGAGGAAGAACCAATTGATATTACTCGCCAGTTTTCTCCCGAGGAAATGGCAGAGTTGCAAGCGCGCATCGAAGCGGCTAATAAGGAACTTGCAGAAGCCGAAGCAAGAGCTGAGCAGGAACAAGTGGTTGCACCAGCTCCGGTTGTTGAAGAAAGTCCAGCTCATCCAGTTGGTCCAATGTATGAAGAGCCAGAAGTAGCTCCAAGCCATTATTCAGGACCAACACCAGCTTCTGAAGCTGTAAACTCAGAACCAGGTTTTGCGGCCCCGCAAGAATCTGTTACAATTTTATAAGAAATGATCTGAGAACAATATCTTATCCTTATATTTCCAGCGAGCAGGAGATGGTGTGAGTCCTGCAATCCCTAACGATAAGATTATCCTCTCAAAAACTCAAGTCTGAATGGAGTAAGATTTGACGTTCCCCACGTTACGGGATAAGAGGGAGAAAGACTAAATCTTTTTCCGAATAAAGGTGGTACCACGATTTTCGTCCTTTTTGGCAGTCGTGGTTTTTAATTTGTTATTATTTATAAAGGAGATACCATGAAACTCAAAGATACCCTTAACCTTGGGAAAACAGCTTTCCCAATGCGTGCAGGCCTTCCTACCAAAGAGCCAGTTTGGCAAAAGGAATGGGAAGATGCAAAACTTTACCAACGTCGTCAAGAATTGAACCAAGGAAAACCTCATTTCACCTTGCATGATGGCCCTCCATACGCGAACGGAAATATCCACGTTGGACACGCTATGAACAAGATTTCAAAAGATATCATTGTTCGTTCAAAATCAATGTCAGGTTTTTACGCACCATATATCCCAGGTTGGGATACTCATGGTCTGCCAATCGAGCAAGTTTTGGCAAAACAAGGTGTTAAACGCAAAGAAATGGACTTGGTTGAGTACTTGAAACTTTGCCGCGAGTACGCTCTTTCTCAAGTTGATAAACAACGTGAAGACTTTAAACGTTTGGGTGTTTCTGGTGACTGGGAAAATCCATATGTGACTTTGACTCCTGACTATGAAGCAGCTCAAATCCGTGTATTTGGTGAGATGGCTAATAAAGGTTATATCTACCGTGGTGCCAAGCCAGTTTACTGGTCTTGGTCATCTGAGTCAGCCCTTGCTGAAGCGGAGATTGAATACCATGATTTGGTTTCAACTTCTCTTTATTATGCCAATAAGGTAAAAGATGGCAAAGGTGTTCTAGATACAGATACTTATATCGTAGTTTGGACAACAACTCCATTTACCATCACAGCTTCTCGTGGTTTGACTGTTGGTGCGGATATTGATTACGTTTTGGTTCAACCTGCTGGTGAAGCTCGTAAGTTTGTGGTTGCTGCAGAATTATTGACTAGCTTGTCTGAGAAGTTTGGTTGGGCTGATGTTCAAGTGTTGGCAACTTACCGTGGTCAAGAATTGAATCATATCGTAACAGAACACCCATGGGATACAGCTGTAGATGAATTGGTTATCCTTGGTGACCACGTTACGACTGACTCTGGTACTGGTATTGTCCATACAGCCCCTGGTTTTGGTGAGGACGACTACAATGTTGGTATTGCTAATGGTCTTGAAGTCGCAGTGACTGTTGACGAACGTGGTATCATGATGAAGAATGCTGGTCCTGAGTTTGAAGGTCAATTCTATGAAAAGGTAGTTCCAACTGTTATCGAGAAACTTGGTAACCTCCTTCTTGCCCAAGAAGAAATCTCTCACTCATACCCATTTGACTGGCGTACTAAGAAACCAATCATCTGGCGTGCAGTACCACAATGGTTTGCTTCAGTTTCTAAATTCCGCCAAGAAATCTTGGATGAAATTGAAAAAGTGAAATTCCACTCAGAATGGGGTAAAGTCCGTCTTTACAATATGATTCGTGACCGTGGCGACTGGGTTATCTCTCGTCAACGTGCTTGGGGTGTTCCACTTCCAATTTTCTACGCTGAAGATGGTACAGCGATCATGACTGCTGAAACGATTGAACATGTGGCTCAACTCTTTGAGGAACATGGTTCAAGCATTTGGTGGGAACGTGATGCTAAGGACCTCTTACCAGAAGGATTTACTCATCCAGGTTCACCAAATGGTGAGTTCAAAAAAGAAACAGATATCATGGACGTTTGGTTTGACTCAGGTTCATCATGGAATGGAGTGGTGGTAAACCGTCCTGAGTTGACTTACCCAGCAGACCTTTACCTAGAAGGTTCTGACCAGTACCGTGGTTGGTTCAACTCATCACTCATCACATCAGTTGCCAACCATGGCGTAGCACCTTACAAACAAATCTTGTCACAAGGTTTTGCCCTTGATGGTAAAGGTGAGAAGATGTCTAAATCTCTTGGAAATACCATTGCTCCAAGTGATGTTGAAAAACAATTTGGTGCGGAAATCTTGCGTCTCTGGGTAACAAGTGTAGACTCAAGCAACGACGTGCGTATCTCTATGGATATCTTGAGCCAAGTCTCTGAAACTTACCGTAAGATCCGTAACACTCTTCGTTTCTTGATTGCTAACACTTCTGACTTTAACCCAGCTCAAGACGCAGTGGCTTACGATGAGCTTCGTTCGGTTGATAAGTACATGACCATCCGCTTTAACCAGCTTGTCAAGACCATTCGTGATGCTTATGCAAACTTTGAATTCTTGACAATCTACAAGGCCTTGGTGAACTTTATCAACGTTGATTTGTCAGCCTTCTACCTTGATTTTGCTAAAGACGTTGTCTACATCGAAGGTGCTAAATCACTCGAACGCCGTCAAATGCAGACTGTCTTCTATGACATTCTTGTCAAAATCACCAAACTCTTGACACCAATCCTTCCTCACACAGCAGAGGAAATCTGGTCATATCTTGAGTTTGAAGCTGAAGACTTCGTTCAATTGTCAGAATTACCAGAAGCTCAAACTTTTGCCAACCAAGAAGAAATCTTGGATACATGGTCAGCCTTCATGGACTTCCGTGGACAAGCTCAAAAAGCCTTGGAAGAAGCGCGTAATGCAAAAGTTATCGGTAAATCACTTGAAGCACACTTGACAGTTTATCCAAACGAAGTGGTGAAAACTCTACTCGAAGCAGTAAATAGCAATGTGGCTCAACTTTTGATTGTGTCAGACTTGACCATCGCAGAAGGACCAGCTCCAGAAGCTGCCGTTAGCTTCGAAGATGTAGCCTTTACAGTTGAACGTGCTGCAGGTGAAGTATGTGACCGTTGCCGTCGTATCGATCCAACAACAGCAGAACGTAGCTATCACGCAGTCATTTGTGACCACTGTGCAAGCATCGTAGAAGAAAACTTTGCGGAAGCAGTCGCAGAAGGATTTGAAGAGAAATAAGGTTGTTGTATGATACTAATAAGGAAAAGGATTGCCAAACAGTCCTTTCCTTTTTGGTTTTGACTAGCTTTTTTGTGAAAAATTGTGTAAAATAGAATAGATAAACGAGGGGAAACCTCGGAAAATTTAAAGGAGAATCCATCTAATGGTAAAATTGGTTTTTGCTCGCCACGGTGAGTCTGAATGGAACAAAGCTAACCTTTTCACTGGTTGGGCTGATGTTGATTTGTCTGAAAAAGGTACACAACAAGCGATTGACGCTGGTAAATTGATCAAAGAAGCTGGTATCGAATTTGACCAAGCTTACACTTCAGTATTGAAACGTGCGATCAAAACAACAAACTTGGCTCTTGAAGCTTCTGACCAATTGTGGGTTCCAGTTGAAAAATCATGGCGTTTGAACGAACGTCACTACGGTGGTTTGACTGGTAAAAACAAAGCTGAAGCTGCTGAACAATTTGGTGATGAGCAAGTTCACATCTGGCGTCGTTCATACGATGTATTGCCTCCAAACATGGATCGTGATGATGAGCATTCAGCTCACACTGACCGTCGTTACGCTTCACTTGACGACTCAGTTATTCCAGATGCTGAAAACTTGAAAGTGACTTTGGAACGTGCCCTTCCATTCTGGGAAGATAAAATCGCTCCAGCTCTTAAAGATGGTAAAAACGTATTCGTAGGAGCTCACGGTAACTCAATCCGTGCCCTTGTAAAACACATCAAACAATTGTCAGATGACGAAATCATGGACGTGGAAATCCCTAACTTCCCACCATTGGTATTCGAATTCGACGAAAAATTGAACGTAGTTTCTGAATACTACCTTGGAAAATAATTTGTAAAAAGAAAGCCTAGGAATACCTAGGTTTTTCTTTTTATTCTAGTATCCAACTCTTTGAAAAAGCGTTATAATGGTAGTAGGAAGTAATTTGTTTGAGAGAGGGTAGGTCTTATGGCTTATATTGAGATGAAACATTGTTACAAGCGATATCAGGTTGGGGATACGGAGATTGTGGCCAATCGTGATGTGAATTTTGAGATTGAAAAAGGTGAATTGGTTATTATTCTAGGTGCGTCAGGTGCAGGCAAGTCAACGGTTCTTAACCTTCTTGGGGGAATGGATACCAATGATGAAGGGGAAATCTGGATTGATGGTGCCAATATTGCAGACTATAGTTCCCACCAGAGGACCAATTATCGTAGAAATGATGTCGGTTTTGTTTTTCAGTTTTATAATCTAGTTTCCAATCTAACCGCTAAGGAAAATGTGGAGTTGGCTTCAGAAATCGTGACAGATGCCTTGAATCCTGACCAGGTCTTGACAGATGTAGGTCTGGCTCATCGTCTCAATAACTTTCCAGCCCAGCTTTCTGGAGGGGAGCAACAGCGAGTCTCCATTGCACGCGCGGTAGCCAAAAATCCTAAAATTCTCCTTTGTGACGAACCGACAGGCGCCTTGGATTATCAGACGGGCAAGCAAGTCTTGAAAATTCTGCAAGATATGTCTCGTCAAAAGGGAGCGACGGTAATCATCGTGACTCACAATGGAGCTTTGGCGCCCATTGCTGATCGCGTGATTCATATGCACGATGCCAGTGTCAAGGATGTGGTGAGGAACCAGTATCCTCAGGATATCGACAGTTTGGAGTACTAGCATGATCAAGCGAAAAACCTATTGGAAGGACTTAATTCAGTCCTTTACAGGCTCCAAGGGACGCTTTTTATCTATCTTGACATTGATGATGCTGGGTTCTTTAGCCCTAGTAGGCCTCAAAGTGACTAGCCCCAACATGGAGGCGACAGCTAATGCTTATTTAACAACTGCTCAAACCTTGGATTTGGCAGTTATGTCTAATTATGGTTTGGATCAAGCAGATCAAGAAGAACTAGAACAGATAGAGGGCGCAGAGATTGAGTTTGGCTATTTGACAGATGTGACTATGGAGAATGGGCAGGATGCCACTCGGCTGTACTCCAAACCAGAGCGAATTTCAACCTTTCAGCTAAGAGAGGGACGACTTCCTCAGTCAGACAAGGAAATCGCTTTGGCCACTCATTTGCAAGGCCAATACAGCATGGGACAGGAGATTAGTTTTAAAGAAAAAGAGGAGGGTCATTCCTCTTTAAAAGACCATACTTATACCATTACTGGTTTTGTGGATTCGGCTGAAATCCTCTCCCAGCGAGATATGGGCTACGCAGGAAGTGGAAGTGGGACTCTGACAGCCTATGGAGTGATTTTACCTAGTCAGTTTGATCAGAAAGTCTACAATATAGCTCGTTTGAAATATCAAGATTTGTCAGGATTAAATGCTTTTTCAGCAGCTTATGAAGAGAAATCCAAGCAACATCAGGAAGAACTTGAACAAGTTCTATCTGATAATGGCAAGGCACGTCTACAACTCTTGAGAAAAGAAGGACAAGAGTCTCTAGACAAAGGCAAAGAAACCCTTGATAAGGCTGAGACTAATTTGCAGGAAGGCAAGCGTCGTTTAGCAGTTGCTCAAGCTCGTTTACAGGCTCAGGAAAGTCAACTAGCCTTGCTTCCTCAAGCCCAGAGAGAGCAAGCTAGTTCTCAACTTACCCAAGCTAAGCAGGAATTGGGCAAGGAAGAGGACAAACTAAAGCAGGCTGAACAGAATCTAGCTCAAGAAAAGGAAAAATTAGAAAAACATCAGCAAGTATTGGATGATTTGGCTGAGCCCAAGTATCAAGTCTATAATCGTCAGACCATGCCTGGCGGTCAGGGCTACCTCATGTACAGCAATGCTTCAGCCAGTATTCGGGCAGTGGGCAATATCTTTCCTGTAGTGCTTTATGCCGTAGCAGCTATGGTGACCTTTACAACCATGACTCGTTTTGTGGATGAAGAGCGAACTCATGCAGGGATTTTTAAGGCCTTGGGCTATCGTAGTAAGGATATTATCGTCAAGTTTCTCCTCTACGGTCTAGTAGCTGGGACTGTAGGAACAGCTCTAGGTAGCATACTTGGACATTATTTACTAGCAGGTGTGATTTCAAGTGTCATTACAAAAGGCATGGTGGTGGGAGAAACCCAGATTCAGTTCTATTGGACCTATAGCTTACTGGCTCTTGTCTTGAGTTGGTTGGCGAGTGTGCTACCAGCCTACTTGGTAGCTCGTAGGGAACTTCATGACGAAGCAGCCCAGCTTTTATTGCCTAAACCTCCTGTTAAAGGAGCTGAAATCTTACTGGAGCGCATCGGTTTTATCTGGCGTCGTCTCAGTTTTACCCATAAGGTAACAGCCCGTAATATCTTCCGTTATAAACAGCGGATGTTGATGACGATCTTTGGTGTGGCAGGTTCAGTCGCTCTGCTCTTTGCAGGTTTGGGAATTCAATCCTCTGTAGCAGGAGTTCCGTATAGACAGTTTCAACAAATCCAACAGTATCAAATGATTGTCTCTGAAAATCTTAGTGCGACCAATCAAGACAAGGCAAATCTAGAAGAAGTGTTGAAAGGTCAGGCTATTCAAGCCTACCAGAAAATTTATTCTAAGACGCTAGACAAGGATTTTAAAGGCAAGGCTGGTCTTCAGACTGTTACTCTTATGATGACAGAGAAGGAGGATTTGACTCCCTTTATCCATCTGCAACATCATCAGCAGGAGCTGACATTAAAAGATGGCGTCGTTATTACAGCTAAACTTGCCCAGCTGGCAGGTGTCAAGGTTGGACAAACTCTAGAAATTGAAGGTAAGGAATTAACGGTTGCTGCTATTACTGAGAACTACGTTGGTCACTTTATTTATATGAGTCAGGCTAGCTATGAGCAAATTTACGGCCAGCTACCCCAAGCCAACACTTATCTGGTTTCGCTAAGGGATACCAGTGCAACTAGTATCGAAAGGCAGGCCGGCTTACTTATGAATCAAGCTGCGGTGTCCAGCGTTGTCCAAAATGCTTCAGCCATTCGACTCTTTGACTCCGTCGCTAGCTCACTCAATCAGACTATGACCATCTTGGTCATCGTATCGGTTCTGTTGGCTATCGTTATCCTTTACAATCTAACCAACATTAACGTAGCTGAGAGAATCCGTGAACTCTCCACTATCAAGGTTCTCGGTTTTCATAATAAGGAAGTCACCCTCTACATTTACCGTGAGACGATTGTACTATCTCTTGTGGGAATCGTACTGGGTTTGGTATCTGGTTTCTATTTACACCAATTTTTGATTCAAATGATTTCGCCTGCGACCATTCTCTTTTATCCGCAGGTAGGCTGGGAGGTCTATGTAATCCCAGTGGTAGCAGTAAGCACCATTTTGACCCTGCTTGGTTTCTTTGTCAATTATCATCTGAGAAAGGTTGATATGCTTGAAGCCTTGAAATCTGTAGAGTAATACTCAATGAAAATCAAAGAGCAAACTAGGAAGCTAGCCGCGGGTTGCTCAAAGCACCGTTTTGAGGTTGTAGATAAGACTGACAAAGTCAGTCACATATATACGGTAAGGCGACGCTGACGTGGTTTGAAGAGATTTTCGAAGAGTATAAGGCAGTTGTTTTTATCTGATTGAACTTATATTTACTCGTAAACAAAAATCCTCCGTTTCAAAGAGTAGGGAACTCTTTGTGACAGAGGATTTTTTTCTATAGGGCTTTAGCAGCTGCAATTGCGGCTTCGAAGTTTGGTTCTGAGTTGATGTTGTCCACGTATTCAACGTAGCGAATAGTATTGTCAGTATCGAGGACAAAGACCGCGCGTGCCAATAAGTGCCACTCATTGATTAAGAGGGCGTAATCACGTCCAAAGGATTGGTCGAAATAGTCTGAGAGCATGATGGCATTTTCAATACCTTCAGCACCACACCAACGTTTTTGGGCAAAAGGAAGGTCCATTGAAACAGTCAAGACAACCGTATTATCCAGTCCAGCCAGTTCTTCATTAAAGCGACGCGTTTGAGTTGAGCAGATACCTGTATCGATAGAAGGCACGACACTCAAGACTTTTTTCTTCCCATCAAAATCAGCCAGAGATTTTTTAGAAAGGTCTGTTGTAGTGAGTGAAAAATCAAGTGCCTTGTCGCCGACTTGTAGTTGTTTACCTGTAAAGCTCACAGGATTTCCGAGAAAAGTTACCATAAGATACTCCAATCTTTTTTCTTCCATTTTAGCTGAAACAGTCGGAATTTTCCAATGATTTGACCGGAAATATGGGCATAGAAAAAAACGCCAGCTCATGTGAGAATGACGTTTTTCAGAGGCTTATTTTGCCAATCCTTCAGCAATCTTGTCAAGGTTGTATTTCATCATGTTGTAGTAGCTGTCGCCTTCTTTACCTTGTTCTGCGATAGAGTCAGTAAAGATTTGTGCGTAGATTGGGATGTTTGTATCTTGTGAAACAGTTTTCATTGGACGGCCATCCACACTTGATTCTACAAAGAGGGAAGGAACTTTTGTTTGGCGAAGTTTTTCAACCAAGGTTTTGATTTGTTCAGGAGTTCCTTCTTCTTCAGTATTGATTTCCCAGATGTAAGCACTTGGGACACCATAGGCTTTAGAGAAGTATTTGAATGCTCCTTCGCTGGTTACAATGAGTTTCTTTTCAGCAGGGATGTTATTAAATTTATCCTTACTTTCTTTATCAAGTTTGTCTAACTTATCAGTATATTCTTTGAGATTTTTTTCGTAGAATTCCTTGTTGCTAGGGTCTTTAGCGCTCAATTGTTTGGCGATATTTTTAGCAAAGATAATTCCATTTTCAAGGTTAAGCCAAGCGTGTGGGTCTTCTTTTCCTTTTTCATTTTTTCCTTCAAGGTAGATAACATCAACGCCTTCGCTGACTGCAAAGTAGTCTTTGTTTTCAGTTTTCTTGGCATTTTCTACCAATTTTGTAAACCAAGCATTGCCACCTGTTTCAAGGTTGATACCGTTATAGAAAATCAAATCAGCTTCAGAAGTTTTCTTAACGTCTTCAGGAAGTGGTTCGTATTCGTGTGGGTCTTGACCAACAGGAACGATACTGTGAAGATCAATCTTGTCACCAGCAATATTTTTAGTAATATCAGCGATGATTGAGTTTGTAGCAACAACTTTTAGTTTTTGACCAGAAGCTGCATCTTTTTTTCCGCTAGCACATGCTACAAGAGCAATAACGGAAAGAAAGAGAACGAGTAATGTACCTAATTTTTTCATTAGATCCTCCAATTTATTGGGGTTTTGCCCCTTATTTTAACAAATGTTTATTTTTCAGTTTCAAATATCGTTGTTTAGGAGAGATAAAGAAACTGATTAAGAAGAAGCTAGCAGCTGTAAGTACGATGCTAGAACCAGCTGCTAAGTTTAAACTATAGCCAATAAAGAGTCCCAAAACTGAAGCTGTAGCTCCAAAGGTTGAGGAAAGGAAAATCATACTTTTCAGGCTATTAGCATACAGATAAGCAGTTGCAGCTGGGGTAATCAGCATGGCTACAATCAGGATAGTTCCAACACTTTGCATGGCTGTCACAGACACGAGAGTCAGGAGTATCATGAGGAGGTAGTGATAGAAATTGACAGGCATTCCCATGGCTTTAGCCAGAAGTTCATCAAAGGAAGTTATCAAGAGTTGCTTGAAGAAAATCCAGATTAACAAGAGAATGACCGCCCCTACGCCCATAGTGATAAACATATCCGTATCTTGGACGGCTAGAATATTACCAAAAAGGATATGGAAAAGGTCAGTTGAACTTTTAGCGACACTAATCAAGATGATACCGAGGGCTAAGAAAGAAGAAAAGGTAATGCCGATGGCGGTATCGCTTTTGATAATCGAGTTCCCCTTGATGTAGGTAATGATGATAGCAGCTAGCAATCCAAAGACAATGGCTCCGATAAAGAAGTCAACGCCCAAGATGAAGGAGAGGGCTACACCTGGTAAGACAGCATGTGAAATAGCATCTCCCATGAGTGACATCCCGCGTAGGATGATGAAACATCCCACAGCTCCAGCTACGACCCCGACGACAATAGCTGTTATCAAGGCATTTTGTAGGAAATGGAATTTTTGCAATCCATCGATAAATTCTGCAATCATAGGTCACCTCCATTGAAAAAGAGTCGATTACCGTAAGCTTCTTTGAGATTGGCTTCGGTAAAGGTTTCTTTGGTTGGACCAAAGGCAATCACTTCTCGATTGACAAGTAAGACTTGATCGAAGTAGTGGGAAACCTTGCTGAGGTCGTGGTGAACGATGAGAACCGTCTTACCAGCTTTTTTCAAATCTCTCAGCGTATTCATGATGATTTCCTCACTGACAGAGTCAATCCCAACAAAGGGTTCATCCAAGAGGATATAATCGGCTTCCTGCACCAAACATCTGGCAATCAAGACCCGCTGGAATTGACCTCCAGACAGTTGACTGATTTGACGTTCAGCGTAGTCAGCTAGGCCGACGATTTCAAGGGCTTCCTCTACTTTTTTCCAATGTTTAGCCTTTAAACTGCGAAAGAGAGGAATAGAAGGAAATAGTCCTAGCGAGACACATTCCTTGACCTTGATGGGAAAGTTGTAGTCGATATTGATTTTTTGTTCGACATAGGCAATTCGGTGTAAGGATTTTTTAACTTCCTTGTCATCGAGAAATGCCTGACCTTGATGTGGGATAATTCCCAGCATACCTTTTAATAATGTTGATTTTCCGGCGCCGTTTGGACCAATGATTCCGGTAATTGTTGGTCCTTGGAGCACTAGTGAAATATCCTTAAGTGCCAACGTTTCTTTGTAGGAGACACTGAGGTTTTCGATACGTATCATAAACTTGTATTCCTCCTTACTCTTAATATACCTTAAAAAAAAAATTAAGTCAAGTTAATTTTTGAAAAATTTAAAATAATAACTGAAAATGATGAAAAAGGAAAGTCCATTTTTAATTGCATTCCCAAGCAATTTTTGTTAAGCTAGCAATAACTTAAAAAATGAAAGCGAGAACAAGATGACACGTTATCAAGATGATTTTTATGATGCAATCAATGGAGAATGGCAGAAGACAGCTGAAATTCCAGCAGATAAGTCTCAAACGGGAGGTTTTGTTGATTTAGACCAGGAAATTGAAGACCTGATGCTGGCGACAACAGACAAGTGGTTGGCAGGTCAAGAGGTGCCTGAGGATGCTATCTTGGCAAACTTTGTCAAATACCACCGCCTAGTTCGTGATTTTGACAAGAGAGAAGCTGACGGTATCACACCTGTCTTACCACTCCTTAAAGAATTCCAAGAGTTGGAGACTTTTGCAGATTTTACAGCTAAACTAGCAGAGTTTGAGCTTGCAGGAAAACCTAATTTTCTTCCTTTTGGTGTATCGCCAGACTTTATGGATGCCAGAATCAATGTTCTATGGGCCAGTGCTCCAAGCACGATTTTGCCAGATACGACCTATTATGCAGAAGACCATCCTCAGCGTGAAGAGCTTTTGACTCTGTGGAGAGAAACTAGCACAAATCTTCTCAAAGCTTATAATTTCTCTGATGCAGAAATTGAAGACTTGCTAGAGAAAAGACTTGAATTGGACCGTCGAGTTGCAGCAGTGGTGCTTTCTAATGAAGAAAGTTCAGAATATGCTAAACTCTACCATCCATATGCTTATGAAGATTTCAAGAAATTTGCGCCTGGCCTACCTTTGGATGACTTCTTCCAAGCCGTTCTTGGACAAGTGCCAGACAAGGTTATCGTGGACGAGGAACGTTTCTGGCAAGCAGCAGATCAATTCTATAGTGAAGAGGCATGGCCTCTCCTTAAGGCAACCTTAATTTTAAGTGTTGTTAATCTCTCAACCAGCTATTTAACAGAAGAAATCCGTGTCTTGTCAGGTGCCTATAGCCGTGCGCTTTCAGGAGTTCCAGAAGCCAAAGACAAGGTCAAGGCAGCCTACCAGCTAGCACAAGGGCCTTTCAAACAAGCCTTGGGTCTCTGGTATGCCCATGAAAAATTCTCTCCAGAGGCTAAGGCAGACGTAGAGAAAAAAGTGGCAACCATGATTGATGTCTATAAGGAACGCTTGGCTAAAAATGACTGGTTGACTCCTGAAACTCGTGACAAGGCCATCGTCAAACTCAATGTCATTAAGCCTTATATCGGTTACCCAGAAGAATTACCAGAACGCTACAAGGACAAGGTAGTGGATGAGACTGCTAGTCTTTTTGACAATGCTCTAGCCTTTGCGCGTGTTGAAATCAAGCACAGTTGGAGCAAGTGGAACCAGCCTGTAGATTACAAGGAATGGGGCATGCCTGCTCATATGGTCAACGCCTACTACAATCCACAGAAGAACCTGATTGTCTTCCCAGCGGCTATTTTACAAGCGCCTTTCTATGACTTGCATCAGTCATCTTCTGCTAACTACGGTGGTATTGGGGCAGTTATTGCCCATGAAATTTCCCACGCCTTTGATACCAACGGAGCTTCCTTTGATGAAAATGGTAGTCTCAAGGATTGGTGGACAGAGAGTGACTATGCTGCCTTCAAGGAGAAAACACAAAAAGTTATTGACCAGTTTGATGGACAAGATTCTTATGGAGCAACCATCAACGGTAAATTGACTGTATCAGAAAACGTGGCTGACTTGGGAGGAATCGCAGCAGCGCTTGAAGCAGCTAAGAGAGAACCAGACTTCTCAGCAGAAGAATTCTTCTACAACTTTGGTCGTATCTGGCGCATGAAAGGTCGTCCAGAATTTATGAAACTTTTAGCTAGCGTCGATGTGCACGCGCCAGCCAAACTCCGTGTCAATGTACAAGTACCAAACTTCGATGATTTCTTTACAACCTATGATGTCAAAGAAGGAGACGGTATGTGGCGTTCGCCAGAAGAGCGCGTGATTATTTGGTAATGCAAAGAGGTCAGTAATCAGAAAAAAGGCATTCAATCAAGGTTTTCACACCTTATTGGATGCCTTTTGTAATAGAAAGATTTGCTGGATAGTTTACTTAAATTGTGATAGTCATTGTCACCATCTTGCTAGAAAAAAGGATTAAAGGTCTTTTCATGGGCGATGGTCGTAGCTGGACCATGCCCTGGATAGACATCGTAGTTTGGTAGGGTGAAGAGTTGGGTCTGGATACTATGGAGAAGTTGCTCCGTACTACCAGTTGGAAGGTCGGTTCGTCCAATAGTTTCACGGAATAGGGCATCTCCTGTCAAAACTAGGTGAGCACCAGGAAAGACGATAGAAACACCGCCGATAGAGTGCCCTGGTGTTGGCAAGACAGTGAAACGAAATTCCTCCAGTTGATATTCCTTATGAAAGACAAAGGTGTGTTCAGCAGGTTCTGCGACCACATCTGCCATATCATCATGACGAGGGAGACCAGAGAGGTTATCGATAGGAGTATAGAGCCAGCTAGCTTCGCTCTCTGCAATATAGACCGGAGGATTGCCAAAAGTTTCGCGAACCAAGTCCAGACTCATGATATGGTCATAATGGGCGTGGGTAAGGAGAATAGCGCAGATCGGTTTGTTGATGTTCTCTATTGTCTGACGAATGGCTTCCCAATGGCTACCAGGATCGACGACGATGAGGTGTTTTTCGCCTTCTAGGTAATAGGTGTTTTCATAGGCAACAGGATTCACGGTTTTATGGATTTTCATACTAGCTCCAATCTCAAAGAATGTACTAATACTCTTCGAAAATCTCTTCAAACCGCGTCAACTTTATCTACAACCTCAAAGCGGTGCTTTGAGCAACCTGCGGCTAGTTTCCTAGTTTGCTCTTTGATTTTCATTGAGTATAAATTAAGTATAGCACAGTTGGGGAGAATAAGCTGGAAAAGGAAATAGGTCTAGAAAGAAGATGGTTTGGATAAAAAATAAGCCTCGAGTTAGTTCGAGGCTTAAACTGTTTTAATTACC
Organism: uncultured Streptococcus sp.; assembly: GCA_963518035.1. Lineage (GTDB taxonomy): Bacteria > Bacillota > Bacilli > Lactobacillales > Streptococcaceae > Streptococcus. The sequence continues at coordinate 26,828 of CAUQIK010000010.1, forward strand.
AGCATAATATTTTTGGATTCCCTTGACAATCCCTTCAACTAGTTTATCTTGGTAGTCACTGCTGCGGATTTTTTGGTTTTCTTCCGGATTATCCATATATCCCATCTCCAACAAAACAGCTGGTTTAGCTGTTTCACGGAGAACAGCAAAGGTTGCTTGCAAGAGCCCAGCATCCCTAGCTCCAGTTTCAGCTAGCAGTGAAGAATGGATATCGGCTGCGAGACGATTACTTTCACTCATTCGTTCAGGATTGTTGTGCCAATCCTTGTTAATCTTGCTGGGGAAACCAGGTTCATCCTTGTAAGAATAGGTCTGGATACCCAGATTAACGGTTGTATCATTCCCTTTTGCATTGAAATGAAGGCTGATGAAAAAGTCTGCATTTGTCTTGTTGACCATACGAGAACGCTCGGTAATAAAATCAACGTCTATATCACTATCTCGAGAGGTGAGAACTGTATAGCCGAGTCCTTCTAGTCGTTTACGTAGCTTACGATAAACTTGTAGGTTCAATTCTTTTTCAGCTATGCCATAGTAATAAGCCCCGCGGTCCTTACCACCGTGTCCTGGATCGAGAAAGATGGTTTTAGAGTATTGTCCTTTTTGAAAACCTTGTGCTAATTCACGAACCCATTTTCCATTCCCTTGGAAGAGCTGGTTTTTACCATCCACAGCATAGGTTCCTGTAACATACACACCATCGTCTTTAAGGTAGTACCAAGCTTGATAGTCTGGGTCATAAATCCATTCCTTATGGGCCATGTAGCCACCAGATTTTAGATAGTAGGAACCAATCCATTGTTTTTGGGCATAGCGTCCGCCAGATTTTAGGTAAAACCAACTAGAGTAGCTTTGGTCGTAGATCCATTCCTTATCTGCCATAGCTCCGCTGGATTTGAGGTAGTAATCACCTTTCCAGACATTGGCCAGCATTCTACCGTAGCCATCAAAAGCATACCACTTACCATTGATTTGGCTCCATTGGTTGGATAAATATTTACCTGAACCATTGATATAGTACCAATTATTTCCCATTTGGTACCAGCTGTTTTCAAGCAAGTAGCCATGACTATCAAAGAAATAACCATCATAGAGGGTATCTGTAAATTTGACCCCAGTTTGACTATAAAAAGTCCACTTGCTTCCTTCTTTTACCCAGCCAGTTTGTATAGGTTGATTGGGTTTGGTTTCCCTAGAAAGAGAAGGTTTGCTTTCTTGCTCACTTGAACTAGCTGTGCTCGACGAAGTTTCTGTACTAGCTTGAGAATTGCTAGTGGAAGTATTTATTGAGCTACTAGTTGAACTAGTCATAGGGGCAGTAGTGGAATGACTCGTATCGTCAGCTAAAACGACTTGGCTCGATAAGCCAAGAACAGCCAAGGCTAAAAGTGTCAGTCTTTTGTGTGATTTCATATGATTTGCCTTTCTAAAGAGATGAAAATTCAGTAATTATCGTAAAAAAACTGTTTATATTACCATTATACACTAAAAAAGTTAGAAAATTACCAAAATATCAAACCTTTTCTTATTGAAAAAAGAAGAATGTATTTTCATTTCACTGACTTTTAGCGTAGACTATATTTCAAAAAAGTTAGATGAAAATCAGATAATTTTATTTTTTAAGTTTGAATCTTATTCTATCATACGTTCCAACAAATTGAATAGCTTCAGAATCCTCTTTTTCTAGTTTTCATATTCTTAAAAAAGTGATAAAATGGTAGGAAGAATTGGAGAGTAGAGATGCCGAAAGAAGTGAATTTAACAGGCGAAGAAGTTGTCGCTTTAACCAAAGAATATTTAACGGAAGAGGATGTTGCTTTTGTACATAAAGCCTTGATTTACGCCGTTGAATGCCATAGTGGTCAATATCGTAAATCAGGTGAACCTTATATTATTCACCCTATCCAAGTGGCAGGTATTTTAGCTAAGCTCAAGCTGGATGCCGTAACGGTAGCTTGTGGTTTCTTGCATGATGTGGTGGAAGATACAGATGCGACCTTGGATGATTTGGAAAGAGAGTTTGGTCCTGATGTGCGCGTGATTGTCGATGGAGTTACCAAGCTCGGTAAAGTTAAGTACAAGTCTCACGAGGAGCAATTAGCTGAAAATCATCGCAAGATGCTCATGGCCATGTCTGAGGACATCCGTGTTATCTTGGTCAAACTGTCTGACCGCTTGCACAATATGCGGACCCTGAAACACCTTCGAAAAGACAAGCAGGAGCGTATTTCCAAAGAAACTATGGAAATCTATGCACCTCTTGCTCACCGTCTGGGGATTTCTAGCGTCAAATGGGAATTGGAAGACCTATCTTTCCGTTATCTCAACCCAACGGAGTTTTACAAGATTACCCATATGATGAAGGAAAAACGCAGAGAGCGTGAAGCCTTGGTGGATGAGGTAGTTACAAAATTAGAGGAATATACGACAGATCGTCACTTAAAAGGGAAGATTTACGGTCGACCCAAGCATATTTACTCGATTTTCCGCAAAATGCAGGATAAGAGAAAACGTTTTGAGGAAATCTATGACCTGATTGCCATTCGTTGTATTTTGGATACCCAAAGTGATGTTTATGCCATGCTTGGTTATGTGCATGAACTTTGGAAACCAATGCCAGGTCGTTTCAAAGACTATATAGCTAACCGCAAGGCCAATGGCTACCAGTCTATCCATACGACTGTTTATGGGCCAAAAGGGCCGATTGAGTTCCAGATTCGGACCAAGGAAATGCATGAGGTGGCTGAGTACGGGGTTGCAGCTCACTGGGCTTATAAGAAAGGCATTAAGGGGCAGGTTAACAGCAAGGAATCTGCTATTGGGATGAATTGGATCAAGGAGATGATGGAGCTCCAAGATCAGGCCGATGATGCTAAAGAATTTGTGGACTCTGTCAAGGAAAACTATCTGGCTGAGGAGATTTACGTCTTTACCCCAGATGGAGCTGTTCGATCCCTTCCAAAAGATTCAGGACCGATTGACTTTGCCTATGAAATCCATACCAAAGTCGGTGAAAAAGCGACGGGTGCTAAGGTCAATGGCCGTATGGTCCCACTGACAACCAAGCTCAAGACAGGAGACCAGGTTGAAATTGTTACCAACCCGAACTCCTTTGGGCCGAGTCGTGACTGGCTCAACATGGTCAAGACCAGCAAGGCTCGTAACAAGATTCGCCAATTCTTTAAAAATCAAGATAAGGAATTGTCTGTCAACAAGGGTCGCGAAATGTTGATGGCTCAGTTCCAAGAAAACGGCTATGTGGCCAATAAATTTATGGACAAGCGCCACATGGATCAAGTTCTGCAAAAGACCAGCTACAAGACAGAAGAATCTCTTTTTGCGGCCATTGGTTTTGGCGAAATCGGTGCTATTACTGTTTTTAACCGTTTGACTGAAAAGGAACGTCGTGAAGAAGAACGTGCCAAGGCCAAGGCGGAGGCAGAAGAACTTGTCAAAGGTGGCGAGGTCAAGGTTGAAAATAAAGAAACCCTCAAGGTCAAGCATGAGGGTGGTGTGGTCATTGAAGGTGCATCAGGTCTCCTAGTGCGGATTGCTAAGTGTTGTAATCCCGTGCCTGGTGATGATATTGTCGGCTATATCACTAAGGGGCGTGGTGTGGCCATTCACCGTGTGGATTGTATGAACCTGCGTGCCCAAGAAAACTACGAGCAACGTCTTCTTGATGTGGAATGGGAAGACCGGTACTCTAGCTCAAATAAGGAGTATATGGCTCATATCGATATTTATGGCCTCAACCGTACAGGACTATTGAACGATGTACTGCAAGTTCTTTCAAACACAACTAAGAATATCTCAACAGTCAACGCTCAACCAACCAAGGATATGAAGTTTGCTAATATCCATGTATCCTTCGGCATTGCCAACCTCTCGACGCTGACTACGGTCGTGGACAAGATTAAGAGTGTGCCAGAAGTTTACTCTGTCAAACGGACAAACGGCTAATTGTCCTAGCTCTTACTAGAAAGGCTATTATGAAAATCATTATCCAACGGGTTACAAAAGCCCAAGTGAGTATCGAAGGTCAGGTGCAGGGGAAAATCAACCAAGGCCTCTTATTGCTGGTTGGTGTTGGCCCAGAGGACCAAGAGGAAGATTTGGACTATGCCGTGAGAAAGCTTGTCAATATGCGGATTTTTTCAGACGCAGAAGGCAAGATGAACCTGTCTGTCAAAGATATTGAAGGAGAAATCCTCTCTATTTCTCAGTTTACCCTCTTTGCGGAGACTAAGAAAGGCAATCGTCCAGCCTTTACAGGTGCGGCCAAGCCTGATATGGCATCAGACTTCTATGATGCATTCAATCAAAAATTAGCGCAAGAAGTGCCCGTTCAGACAGGCATCTTTGGAGCTGATATGCAGGTTGAGCTAGTCAATGACGGACCAGTTACCATTATCCTAGATACTAAAAATAGATAAGAAAGACCAAGCCCAGCCAGCTTGGTTTTTCTCATCTATCATAAAATACTCCAAAATGAAATCTGTTCTTGATAGACTTTTGGGAAGTCTCTTTTTAGGCTTTGGCTTATGCGATAGGAAGGGATGAGGTGTCCTAGGATGAGGAGAGTGCCCTGAAGGAAAAGTGGAATACCACTTAAACATATCAAGGAGAGAATCATCAGGCTATCCCATAGGAGGATTTGTAAGGCAAAATGCCAGAATCTCGGTCTAATCTGGGAATAGAGGTGACTAAAGTGGTCACAAAGTTGGTTTGAAAGATAGGTCAATAGCACAGGATGAAAGAAAATGAGCCAACCGCTATAAATCAAAATCCAATCCCAAGTAAGCCCCTCTTTAAATGTCAAAAATGCCAGCATGATTCCATCAATGACAAGGAGTTGAGTGCTTTTGATGAAGATGATTTTTTTCATGATAAAACCTCCTTCTCCTTATAGACACTCCCATAAAGTGATGTGTTTGTCGTAAAAGTCTGGATACTTGTCTCTTAGGTAGTCGGCCGTCATATAATATAAAGTAGAATGGCAAGCAGTGATGATTGGCATAAGAGAGAGAAAACGCTGAGAACTAACGAAGGTTAAAAGGACAAAAAATAGAAAATCAATGGAGAGAACCCCTAAATAGTAGAAGCGAATCTTTTTATTGATTTGAGGATAAATCTCAGCGAATTGATGTTTGAGTCGTACAAGCAAGCGAAATAGCAGGAGTCCCTGAGCAAGGAGGAAAATAAAACCAGTGAGCAAGAGCCAGTCGAAAGCTGTCTCGGGTCTAGTGCTAAAAAATGCAAGTAGTAGCAAATCGATGACTGCAATTGCTGTAAAATGGATTCTAAAGAGTTTTTTCATGACAAGACCTCCCTCTTTTATCTATCTTCATTCTACTCCAAAAGAATGGGAGTTACAACTAAAATGATAAAAAATTTTAGTAAGGAGATTCTGTTAGATTTCTTTATTTGATTTCCCTCTTATTGTCCACCTCTTCATCATTCCAGACAAATAAAGCTCCGATTGCATTGAGGATATAAAAGATGTATTTACCGATATTGGCAAAGTTTCCTTGAATACCAGCTTTTGTCAGCTGAACGAAATTGTAAATCAACCAAAAGCCCCACTGAGTTGTTAGTTTCAATGCGTTAAAAGCATTGGCAATGAGGGACAGTGCAAAGGCGATAGTTGTTACGTAGGCAAGGAGATTCATCTTTCCTCCATAGCCGATATAGTTGGTCACAAAGGCAAAGAGGAAGGCGATGATTGAAATGATGATGGCCGCCAATTTTAGCTGTTTTTGGCTCATTTGGTTGGGTCTGCCTTCTTGCGAAGCTTCCCATTTCTTAATAGCAAAGGTATAAATGAGGAAGGTGACGGGATAGGTGATAATAGCCGCCTTATTTCCAAGGATATAATCAATAGCACCGGACAAAATGGTATTAACAATACCAAAGTAATTTCCCCATTTGCTTAATTTTCCCGTGAAACGAGTGGACAACATGGAAATCCCAACATTGGTTACGGAAATCAATCCAAAGGGTACAAGAGCTGTCCATGGTCCCCAGTCTACAAATTTATCGAGGCGTGAGTTGAGGTAACCAGATGCAATTGCAATCCCAACGACCAGAGCAACTCCAAAGAGGTCAAACCATTTAGATGTAGCAAAAATTTTTAGTGATTTTTTCATAGGTTAAACTATCTTTCTTGTTTTTTACAAACATTCTACAACTAAATGAAAGTAAAATCAAATGATAGAAATAAAACCCTGAAAATAAAACTTTCAGGGTTGGTAGGGGACTTGAGAATTAGTTGATTTTTTCGACATAGAGTTGTTTTGCAATGTCCATATTCACTTGTAATTCCTCGTCTTTACTAAGGATAGTGAAGGTGTTGCTGAAGCCATCAAACTGCTTGACTTGGAGCGAATCACCGATGTGAAGTGAGTGCTTGTCCAGATAATTGAGAATGTCAAAACTATCGTGCACCCGAGTTAGGCGGTAGGAGCCAGCTTCCTTGATGTCAGCTAGTGGCAGGTTATTGATTTCAACTAGGAGTTCTCCCTTGGCAGGAATGGTTCCTCCATGAGGACAGGTCTTGGGAAATCCTAGTAGTTTATCCAGTCTTTCCACGAACAGGTCAGAGACAGTATGTTCCAAGACCTCAGCTTCCTCGTGAATCTGGTCACTCGTATAGTCTAAATGATGGACTAGAAAAACTTCAATCAAGCGATGCTTACGATAGAGCTCAGAGACCAATTTGAGACCTAGATCAGTCAGTAGATAACCGCATTCCTTGTTTTTGAGGATGAGATTTTCACTTTTCATCCGTTTAATCATTTCAGTTACGGCAGGGGGAGAGACTTGCATGCGGGCAGCAATTTCCTTGTTGGTAATTTTATGCAGGTCTATGCCGATTTCATAAATACATTTTAGATAATCTTCTTTATTCGGGGTCATTCGTATCCTCTTGTCTAATATCTTTATCTAGTATATCAAAAAAAGCTAGATTTCTCTAGCTGTGACTTTTTATGTTATACTTATTGCAAGAGAAAAAACGAGGAGATGGATATGACGAAAATAGCTCTTCTTTCAGATATTCATGGAAATACCACCGCCTTGGAGGCTGTTTTGGCAGATGCTCGGCAGCTAGGAGTGGATGAATACTGGCTTTTGGGAGACATTCTCATGCCAGGGACAGGGCGTAGAAGGATTTTGGACTTGTTGGCTCAATTACCGATTACGGCTAGAGTTTTGGGAAACTGGGAAGACAGTCTTTGGCATGGTGTCCGCAAGGAATTGGATAGTACTCGTCCCAGTCAACGCTATCTCTTGCGCCAGTGCCAGTATGTTTTAGAGGAAATCTCCCTAGAAGAAATTGAACTGCTCCACAATCAACCACTCCAGCTCCATCGTCAGTTTGGAAATTTGACGGTGGGAATTAGCCACCATCTTCCTGATAAGAACTGGGGGAGAGAGTTGATTCATACTGGAGCGCAAGAGGATTTTGACCGCTTGGTGACCAATCCGCCTTGTGATATTGCTGTTTATGGTCATATTCACCAGCAGTTGCTTCGTTACGGGACTGGTGGGCAATTGATTGTCAATCCAGGTTCGATTGGGCAGCCTTTCTTTCTAGATGCTCAGTTACGGAAGGACTTACGGGCCCAGTATATGATTTTAGAGTTTGATGACAAGGGCTTGGTAGATATGGACTTCCGACGGGTGGACTACGATGTGGCAGCTGAATTGCAGCTAGCTAAAGATCTGAAACTTCCTTATTTTGAGGTTTACTATGAAAGTCTGGTCAATGGTATCCATCATACTCATAATCAGGAATTTTTGAGAGAATTGGCCCAGAAAGAGGGCTATGATAGGGAATTAGATGCCTGGTTGAAAAGTGGTAACGATTGACATTACAACTAAAAAGGGTATAATAAAAGAAAAAGAAGAGTAGAGGTAAGGATGCCTCGTAAAAAGGAGAAGAGGATGCAAATTCCAAGTAGATTTACCATTGCGACTCATATGCTGATAATCATTGCCCTCAAGGGGAAGGAAAGCAAGGTGACCAGTGATTTTCTGGCTGCTAGTGTCGGGGTCAATCCTGTCATTATCAGAAAAACCTTGTCCCAGTTGAAGAAGGCAGAGCTGATTTCAGTAGCGCGTGGAACAGGGGGAACAGAGATTGTTAAGGATCTCAAGGATATTAGTCTTTTAGATGTTTATCAAGCGGTTGAGTGTCTTGGTAAGACTGGTCAACTCTTTAGTTTCCATGACAATCCAAATCCAAATTGCCCAGTTGGAGCTCATATTCATGATGTTTTGGATCAAAAATTGGAGAGAATTCAGCTGGCTATGGAGGCTGAACTTGGTCAGACCAGTTTAGAGCAAGTTGTGGCCGATGCAGAAAGTCAAATGAAGGAGTAAGAGGGGTAGATGCCCTCTTTTTTTCTTTGGATAATTGTGATAAAATAGAATCATTAAAGGAGGAAGAAATGTATCTTGTTATAGGAATTGTATTAGCCTTTATAGTGTCATTTTGGAAAGATAATAGAAGTTTGTGGAATCCAGTATTATTCTTATTATCCCTCATTTCCAGTTATTTTTATCTAGGCTACCTTTTTTATCAAAATGGGTATGAGAAGATTCATTTCGCTTTTTTTATATTTCCCTTTATTTTACTTCCGATACTGCTTTTTCTAAGTGGCATCTTTTTAATCTATAATGGCCTTATCTTGCTGAAGCGAGAGGGACGTTCAAAGGCTAATTATCTCTCAATGCTCCTTGGAATAGTCATTTTGTTATTTTTTGCCTTGATGTCATTTCGATTGGGTGATAGAAATGAATTATTTTACACCAATCACTTTCTAAACATTTTATTTGCATTTATTGCTTATTCTTACTTTATTTTTGGTTTTGCTTTTGTGGGTTTTATGTTGTACTCTATCTTGTATCTCTTTATTCCTAAGAAGAAGCATTATGATTTTATCATCATTCATGGTGCAGGTTTGTTAGACGGAGAAAAGGTAACACCTTTGCTGAAGAGGAGAATTGATAAGGCCGTAGAAGCTTACCACAAGTCTAAGAATTCTAACATAAAAATTATTGCCAGTGGTGGTCAAGGAGGAGATGAGAAGATTTCTGAAGCGCAGGCAATTACAAACTATCTGCTTGAAGAGACAGATGTTCCCCAAGATGCGATTATTCTGGAGGATCAATCAAGGACTACCTACGAGAACCTTCTCTTTTCTAAGGAACTTGGCGAGAAACTGGTAGACAAACCTCAATTTCTCTTTGTAACAAATGATTATCATGTTTTTAGAACTAGTACTTATGCTCGTAAGTTAAAAATGAAGGGAGATGGCCTCGGATGTAGGACGGCAGGCTACTACATACCATCTGCTTTTATTCGGGAGTACGTAGCGCTCTGTGTCAAGATGAAATGGCTTTTCCTTGCCTTTTATATCCTGCTATCAGTCCTCATTTTGATAGCCTATAAAGGGGTTATTTGGTAGTCAGATTCTATTTAAAAAGACCTAGAATGCACATGAAAGTATGTATTCTAGGTCTTTTGTTTTGTATACATTTGATTTTCAAGAGTACTATCTATTTTTCCAGGCTTGGTAACGGGTATCAATCAATAATTGAGTGAGGCGACCCATAGTTTTCCTTTCTTCTGGAGTGAGGGATTGCGCTTGTATAAAGAGATGATGAATGTGTTCAAGCGCCTTTAAGGAAGACAAGTCATTGATAGAAGTAATACCAGAATCAAGAATGGTGCCAAAGAAGAGGTCGAAGTAAAGTTGGAGTTCCTCGTCAGGGACTGTTGCCACCCATTCCTTGAAGGTTGTGTCAACTTGTTGGCTATCACTGTTGGTCTTATCCAGCTGGACGAAGTGCTTGTCCTCAATCTGCCAACTAAAGGTATCGTGCTGGGCGATACCACCTAAGGCAGTACTGTGCACGATGATTTGCTGGTTAGGGATTTCCATCATCATACCGATAATGGAGCCTTGAGGGATGAAGACCTTGGTTCTATCCATTATCCCTTGATAGCCCTCAGTTTGTGTCAGTTCTTTGTGGAGGCCAGGCGCATCAAAGGTATAAACTGCTGTGATTTGATTTTGCAAGCTTTGCTCAATTTGACTAGCAGCATAGATGGCTAGATTTCCTCCCTTGGAATGCCCAGCCAGAATGACCTTTTGCTTAGGATGTTGGACAAGAAAGTTGTTTAAATAGCGAAGGGCGTGCTTTTGAGCAGGAATTTCCTTCATATAGGTTAGGTGGAAATCTTCCTTCCAGCCAATGATACTGTCATCTGTCCCACGAAAGACAATCAGATAGGTGTCGAGAGTGAGGCGGTAGGTCATAGCCGCAAATTGTTTTTGCAGTTCAGGGTCGATGTCATTAATAAAATGGGAGAGTTTGCAATTTTTGAAGCGCTTGTGTTGAGCTAGTTCATCTAATAGCTGGAGGCGATTTTTGCTGGTCAACATGTTAGGTTCTCTTGGAACCTGAGGTGCAAGGTCTAAAAGTCGCATAGGAGTTGTGGAGACCAAATTATCAAAGGAGAGGTAGGTGATTTCTGTTAAGGCTAGAATGTCTAACTCATTTAAAGGTAGGTCGTAAAAGGAATCGTGTGCGACATCTTTCAGATAATCAAAAATATTGGCCATAATAGCTCCTTTCTTTTTATTTATCTTATCAAATTTCCCTCAAATTAGCTAGTAGGATTGTTTCACTTTGTTGGCTAAAAACAAGCTATTTCAAATTCAGTTTCAGACCTTCTAGCATTGAAAAATCTGTTATAATAATAGAAAAGGAGGAGCGCATGCACAAGATTTTATTAGTAGAAGATGATCAGGTCATTCGTCAACAGGTCGGGAAAATGCTCTCTGAATGGGGATTTGAAGTGGTTCTGGTAGAAGACTTTATGGAAGTTTTGAGTCTATTTGTTCAGTCGGAGCCTCATCTGGTCCTCATGGATATTGGATTGCCCTTGTTTAATGGCTATCACTGGTGTCAGGAAATTCGCAAGATTTCCAAGGTACCCATCATGTTTCTGTCTTCGAGAGACCAGGCTATGGATATTGTCATGGCAATCAATATGGGGGCGGATGACTTTGTGACCAAACCTTTTGACCAGCAGGTTCTTTTAGCTAAAGTTCAGGGCTTGTTGCGTCGTTCCTATGAGTTCGGGCGTGACGAGAGTTTACTGGAATATGCTGGTGTTATCCTCAATACCAAATCCATGGATTTACATTATCAAGGGCAAGTCTTGAATTTGACTAAGAATGAATTCCAGATTTTACGCGTTTTGTTTGAGCATGCGGGTAATATCGTAGCGCGTGACGACCTCATGCGAGAACTTTGGAACAGTGACTTTTTCATTGATGATAATACTCTCTCTGTCAATGTGGCTCGTTTGCGTAAAAAGTTGGAAGAGCAGGGCTTGATTGGATTTATCGAGACCAAGAAAGGAATAGGGTACGGATTAAAGCATGCTTGATTGGAAACAATTTTTTCTAGCCTATCTGCGCTCCCGTAGTCGTCTGTTTGTCTATCTGCTTGCTTTAGCATTTCTAGTTTTGCTTTTTCAGTTTTTATTTGCCAGTTTAGGAATTTACTTTCTCTATTTTTTCCTCTTGTGTTGCTTTGTAACCATCTTATTTTTCACTTGGGACATATTGGTAGAAATGCAGGTATATCGTCAGGAAATTCTCTATGGGGAGAGGGAAGCTCAGTCTCCTTTGGAAAGAGTTTTAGCAGAAAAATTAGAAGCGCGTGAGATGGAACTCTATCAGCAGAGGTCAGACGCAGAAAGAAAACTGACGGATTTGCTGGATTACTATACCTTGTGGGTCCATCAGATTAAGACCCCCATTGCAGCCAGTCAACTCTTAGTTGCAGAAGTAGCTGACCGCCAATTAAAGCAGCAATTAGAACAGGAAATTTTCAAGATTGACTCCTATACCAATCTAGTTTTACAGTACCTACGTTTAGAAAGTTTTCATGATGATTTGGTCTTAAAGCAGGTTCAAATTGAGGACTTGGTCAAGGAAATAATTCGTAAATACGCTCTTTTCTTCATTCAAAAAGGCTTAAATGTCAATCTACATGACCTTGATAAAGAAATCGTGACGGATAAAAAGTGGCTGCTAGTGGTTATTGAGCAAATTATCTCAAACAGTCTCAAGTACACCAAGGAAGGTGGTCTGGAGATTTATATGGACGGGCAAGAGCTTTGTATCAAGGATACGGGAATCGGGATAAAAAACAGTGATGTCCTCCGAGTCTTTGAACGTGGTTTCTCAGGATATAATGGACGTCTAACCCAGCAGTCATCTGGACTTGGACTTTACCTATCTAAGAAAATTTCTGAAGAACTGGGGCACCAGATTCGTATCGAGTCTGAGGTCGGAAAAGGAACGACAGTGCGGATTCAGTTTGCTCAAGTGAACTTAGTCCTTGAGTGAGAAGAGACAATGAGTTTTTACCCAATCTCTTTTTGCTATATTTCAGGATATTTGAAGACTGTTTTTTACAAAATCAATAATAGAATTTTTAATACGGAATATAGTATAAATACTGGTTCAAAGTGAAGTTTTGTATGCTTTATACTTTTGTTGAGTATAAAATCTATAAACTAAGGGTGAATTACAAAAATTAATTTGATATGAAGTGAATTGTAGACTTGGGAAATATCTCCTATTCGATCTCAGAATGAATCGTTGATACAGGATTAAAAGAACTGCAGCTTTCTTTTTATTTTGAATGAGATAGGTGTATATAGATTTGTATAACTGGTGTAGAACTGTTTCCAAGAATTTATTGAATGTATCGAATACACACATTCTATTGATTTTGAACCAGTTTTTAATTTCTCAATGTTATAATAGTTTTATCAAGTAAAAGGAGACTGCCATGATTGGAGACAATATAAAATTCTTACGAAAATCACATAATCTGATATAACCAGAATTTTCACGGATTGTGGGTGTGTCACGAAATAGCCTAAATCGTTAGAAAAACTGAAAAAGCTTACTTTCAATAGAAGTATTGGAAATATTCATTTTACATCTATCAAAGAAACATGGGATAGACCTATATTTTACAAAATAGCAAATTATACTTGGAATGATAGTAAAAACTGCAGAACTTGTGTGATTGCCAATTATTGCACTCAATGTCCTGGTATCGCACTATCTGAAACAGGGAATAGTAGAGATTGTTCTTCGATATGTAAAAAAAGTATTAGTAAGGAGTATCGTATATGCTACCATATCTTAAAACTATTAGATGGTATCT
>CAUQIK010000011.1:0-36031 GCA_963518035.1 uncultured Streptococcus sp.
TTACTATTATACTGGCTTTTCAAACTTTGTCAACACTTTTTTTAAACTTTTTTCATTTTTTTTACATAGCTTCTTACCGAGTACGGATATCAAACTCTTTAAACACAATACGTAAGTCTCTTAATACTCTTTGACGCCCTCGGAAGCGTTCATGTCTTAAGACGCGTTCTAACTCTTCTTGTTTGTCTTTACTTTGTTTGCTTCTATAATCTCTTAGTGTCTCATGAAAGAGATAATACTCATCTAGCCACAGACCTCCCTCACTGATACGATGACTGATCTCACCTACTTCTTCATAAGGTTCTTTATCATATCTACGCTTCTGGCTTTCTTGTTTACGGATATGGTCTAAAATTCGATTACGGAATTTAGTTTTGAAGTATTTTCGTAAACGAGGAATATCTTCTACTAGCTCTTCTTCTCTACTGATCAATTCATGTAAGCAAATCATACCCTCTTGGTCCCAATCAGATAACTCCCATAAATGGAGATGATATTCATTTCTACACTTGTACACAATTCCCTGGACTTCTTTATACAATTCTTTAAACATAACGTTCCCCTTTCTAGATACAGTCTAACAGATTCAGAAACACTTTTGGCCCATTTCCCCCATTCTGTTTCCTACACCGTCTGAACTGCACAAAAAAGAGAGGTCACGCCTCTCTCAGGGTTATATTTCTGCAATTTGGTTTAGGTTTACTTCTGCAACTGTGTCATTACCAAACATAGAGATAATCATCTTCACTTTATTGTTATCAATTTCTGTAATTTTACCAGTATAATCTGCAAAAGCACCATCAATGATACGTACAGTTTGACCAACTTCAACATCAATATCAAACTCTTGTACAGTTTGTCCCATAGAAACCAAGATATCACGGATTTCTTGTTCCAATAATGGAGTTGGTTTTGATCTATTTCCGTGAGATCCAACGAATCCTGTAACGTTTGGTGTGTTTCGAACAACAAACCAAGCTTCATCTGTCATCACCATTTCCACAAGAACATAACCTGGAAAACGATTTTCTTCTACTTCTTTTCTCTTTCCATTTTTTTCAACTTGCACTGTTTGTGTTGGAATTTCAACACGTAAAATATTATCCAACATATTGTAGGTTTGTGCACGTTGTAATAGATTTTCTTTTACCTTATTTTCATAACCAGAATAGGTTTGTAAGACAAACCATCCTTTATCAAAACTATCCATGATACTTCCTTTCATAATAGAAGATTTTTAGCGTGAATAACTCCACAGGTCTTCTAAAAAATGTTAATAAATCGAATCAAACCTGAAACAATCAACTTGTCAAAAATATAAATAATCACAACAAAGAAAGCAGTGTATTCCATGATAGAACGAAAATCTCTCCAGCTTTCCTTGCGAGTTGGCCATGTTGTGTCTTTAAGAAGTCTAAAAATATCTCCAATAAAACGCATCGCTCTCTCCTATCTCGTTTCTCTGTGTGTAGTGTACTTACCACAATGTTTACAAAATTTATTTACTTCTAGTCGTGTTGGCTTGGGGTTTCCGCTGATCTTGATCGAATAGTTTCTCGAACCACAAACCGCACAAGCTAGGCTTGCTTTTTTTAGTGCCATAACGCCTCCATCTTATCTATTATAACAAGAAAGCTAGGCTTTGACAAGCATCTTAACGAAATAGATTGACTACCGAATCCCATATTGTTTGAGCCTTTTCCTTAATCTTCGCATCCGAGATAGCCCGACTAGCCTCATCTACCAGATTTTGTGCACGACTTCTAATATCAGAAAGGCTATTATCCGCCTGATTTTCTTCATTACTCTGTACTTGATTTCTTGTATTGGCTGGTGCAATTCCATTTTGCTTATAAGCATTTTCAACTGTAAAGGTACTTCCTGGCGTATAAGGTAAAATGGTATTTGCAATGTTTCTAAAGACATGGGCTGCACCGTTTGAAGTAGATCCTGCTAGATAGTGATTTTCATCAGTGGTAGGGAAACCAAGCCAGTGACTAATCACCACATCCGGAGTATAACCAATTACCCACTGGTCACTTGTGTATTCAGGATTGAAAACTGCTTCAGTTGTTCCAGTTTTCCCTGCCATTACATAATCTGCAGGCGATGAACTAATACCGGTACCGTTGGTGAATGTCCCCAACATCATACTGGTCATCTTATCAGCTACAGACTTATCAATCACCCGTTTTTGTGAATTTTTATGGCTCGCAATGACCTGACCACTAGCATTTTCAATTCTACTAATAAAATGAGCTTCCGGCATTAAACCTTCATTTGCAAAGGCAGCATATGCTTGAGCCATTTGAAGAGGGTTGGTTTCAACACCGCTTCCCAAGGCGACACCAAGAACACGGTCGACCTTTTCCATATTGAGTCCAAATTTTTCTCCTGCCTCAAGAGCCTTATCAACACCCAAGTCATTAACAGTGGCAACAGCAGGCAGATTAAGCGATTCTGCCAAGGCTTGATACATAGGGACTTCTCGACTCGTTTTGATCCCGGCATAGTTATCAACCTTATAGCTGTCATACTGCATAGTATGGTTATCCAACTGCTTATTCAAAGCCCAGCCAGCTTCAACTGCAGGCGTATAAACAACTAAAGGCTTAATTGTAGAACCAGGGCTACGTTTTGATTGAGTTGCATAGTTGAAATTCCGGAATCCAGTTTTATCATTGTCAGCAACTTGACCGACAACTCCACGAACTCCCCCTGTTTTCGGTTCGAGAGCTACACTTCCTGATTGAGCAAATGTTCCATCCTCTGCCCTCGGAAATAGCGATGTATTTTCATAGACAACCTGCATATTTGCTTGATAGTTTTGGTCCAGCTCTGTATAAATGCGGTAGCCATTATTGACAATTTCTTCCTCTGTTAGATTATACTTGGAAACGGCTTCATTAACCACCGCGTCAAAATAAGAAGGGTAACGGTAATCTGAAATTTTTCCTTCATACTTATCTTGCAATTGCGAGGTCATATCAATTCCTGCAGCTTCAGTTTCTTGATTTTTATCAATATAACCCGCTGCAACCATATTTTGCAAAACGGTATCGCGACGATTGGTTGAATCCTCTATAGAATTCAAGGGATTATACAGTTCTGGACCCTTTAGCATCCCTGCCAGAGTCGCAGCCTGATCCAGACTCACTTCTGATGCAGATACTCCAAAGTATTTCTTACTCGCATCTTCAACCCCCCACACACCATTTCCAAAATAGGCATTGTTAAGGTACATGTTTAAAATTTGATCCTTACTATATTTTTTTGTTAATTCTAAGGCAAGGAAAAATTCTTTTGCTTTTCTCTCAACAGTTTGATCCTGTGACAAATAGGCATTCTTAGCCAGCTGTTGGGTAATAGTAGAGCCACCACCTGAACGTCCAGCAGTGACAATAGCCAAGAAGAAACGACCATAGTTAATCCCGTCATTTTTATAGAAAGAACGGTCTTCTGTCGCAATAACGGCATTCTGCAAATTTTTACTGATATCAGTCAATTCAACATAGGTTCCTTTTTGACCAGACAAGGCACCAGCCTCTTTTTCTTCACGGTCAAAAATGAGAGTCCGAGTTTTCAAGGCATTTTGCAAATCATTGACATTGGTTGACTTGGCTACAGCAAACAAATAGGTTCCAACTAGCAAGCTTGCACTCAAACCTAGTATAAGGACAATCTTTGTTAGATGATAGCGACGCCAGAATTTTCGAATTGGACCTACTTGGGCTAATTTTTTTCGATCACTACGAGAGCGACGTAAGCTAGTAGAATCAGAGTCCTCTAATTCACTTGTTTCTTTTTTAAAAAGAGAAAGAAATTTCTCAAATAATTTATCTAATTTCATGCGTTTATTTTATCATCTTCATCATAGGAAGACAAGAATTTAGCTATTTCCTATCCAAATAGGGCTTTTTTTGTTACAATATCTGTATGAAATTCACATTTACATTACCAGACTCTCTACCTCAAATGACGGTAAAGCAATTACTTGAGGAACAACTCCTCATACCTAGAAAAATCCGTCATTTTTTGAGAATCAAGAAACACATTTTGATTAATCAGCGAGAAGTTCATTGGAACGAGATGGTAAATCCTGGAGATGTTTGCCAATTGACTTTTGACGAGGAAGATTATCCCGAAAAGGAAATTCCTTGGGGCAACCCAAACCTTATTCAGGAAGTTTATCAAGATCAACACTTAATTATTGTAAACAAACCCGAGGGAATGAAAACGCATGGTAATCAGCCAAGCGAAATCGCCCTTCTTAACCATGTCAGTGCCTATGTTGGCCAAACCTGCTATGTCGTTCATCGCCTGGACATGGAAACCAGTGGCTTGGTTCTCTTTGCCAAAAATCCGTTTATCCTACCTATTCTCAATCGCTTATTGGAGAAAAAAGAGATTTCTAGGGAATATTGGGCACAGATCGACGGACATATCAACAGCAAAGAAGTTGTTTTCAAAGACAAAATCGGACGTAATCGCCATGACCGCAGAAAACGAATAGTTGATACAAAAAATGGGCAATATGCTGAAACACATGTAAGCAGATTAAAGCAATTACCAAACAAAACTTCCTTGGTTCGTTGCAAACTAAAGACAGGGCGAACACATCAAATTCGTGTGCACCTTTCGCATCATAACTTCCCGATCCTGGGTGACCCTCTCTATAATAGCAAATCAAAGACGAGTCGGCTTATGCTCCACGCCTTTCGTCTGTCCTTTACCCATCCGCTTACTCTAGAGAAATTAAACTTCACTACCCTATCAGATACTTTTGAAAAAGAATTAAAAAAGAATGGATGATAGCGTCATCCATTTTTAAATATTTAAAAAGCAAGACCAAAGGCCTTGCTTTTTATCGACTCATGAATTATTTAGCGATTTTTGCGAAGTATTCAAGAGTACGAACAAGTTGTGCAGTGTATGACATTTCGTTGTCGTACCATGATACAACTTTAACCAATTGTTTACCGTCAACGTCAAGAACTTTAGTTTGAGTTGCGTCAAACAATGAACCGTAAGACATACCTACGATATCTGAAGATACGATTGGATCTTCTGTGTAACCGTATGATTCGTTTGAAGCTGCTTTCATAGCTGCGTTCACTTCATCAACAGTAACGTTCTTTTCAAGAACTGCTACCAATTCAGTAACTGATCCAGTTGGAGTTGGAACACGTTGTGCAGATCCGTCAAGTTTACCGTTCAATTCTGGGATTACAAGACCGATAGCTTTAGCAGCACCAGTTGAGTTAGGAACGATGTTTGCAGCACCAGCGCGAGCACGGCGAAGGTCACCACCACGGTGTGGTCCGTCAAGGATCATTTGGTCACCAGTGTAAGCGTGGATAGTAGTCATCAATCCTTCTACAACACCAAAGTTGTCTTGAAGAGCTTTAGCCATTGGAGCCAAGCAGTTTGTAGTACATGAAGCACCTGAGATAACTGTTTCAGTACCATCAAGAACGTCGTGGTTAGTGTTAAATACAACTGTTTTAACGTCGTTTCCACCAGGAGCAGTGATAACAACTTTCTTAGCTCCACCTTTAAGGTGTTTTTCAGCTGCATCTTTCTTAGCAAAGAAACCAGTTGCTTCAAGAACGATTTCTACACCGTCAGTAGCCCAGTCGATTTGTTCTGGATCACGTTCAGCAGAAACTTTAACGAATTTACCGTTAACTTCGAATCCACCTTCTTTAACTTCAACAGTACCGTCGAAACGACCTTGAGTTGTGTCGTATTTCAACAAGTGTGCAAGCATAACTGGATCTGTAAGGTCGTTGATGCGAGTAACTTCAACACCTTCTACGTTTTGGATACGACGGAAAGCAAGACGACCGATACGTCCGAAACCGTTAATACCAACTTTAACTACCATTAGTGATTTCCTCCTTATGAAAATCATGAAATTTTTATTGTGAAAAGAGTAACTTGAATCACTACAAATCACCTTTCAACAAACCTATTATATAACTATTTAAGTTTAATTGCAAGTACGGGCGTTGTTTTTTGTCTCCACCTTACTTATTTTTCTTTCTTCTTTCAAAGCCTATACTGCTGTCTTTCTTTGTCTACATAGTCATTTCCCACTTTTCTTTTCAGATAAAAAGCTAAAATAGAAAGTTAAAATTTATTTTCGATACTCCAATTTCACAAAAAAGAGACAGGAAATTCCTGCCTCTAGGCTGATAAACAATTATTTACGGCGTCCTGGTCTTTCTTTGTAGCCATAGTAAGAATCTTCGATGATTTCTTGCATATGGTCAACCATTGGAAGGCGTGGGTTAGCTGGTGAACATTGGTCTTCGTAAGCAAGGAAGGCTAATTCACGTGAATGTTCTTTCCATTCTTTTTCGTCGATACCTTGTGCTTTGAAGTTCATTTGGATACCTACGCGCTCACCAAGTTCATAGACAGCTTTTGCGTAAGATTCCACACCTTCTTCTGGAGTAGAAGCTGGAAGTCCAAGCATGCGTGCGATATCTTGGTATTTTTCATCTGCACGGTAGTAGTTGTACTTAGGCCATGTTGCTGTCTTAGCTGGACGTGTACCGTTGTAGCGGATGACGTATGGAAGCAAAATTGCATTAGTACGACCGTGGATTGTGTGGAATTGCGCACCAATCTTATGGGCCATTGAGTGAGAAATACCTAGGAAGGCATTGGCAAAGGCCATACCAGCGATTGTTGAAGCATTATGCATTTTCTCACGTGAGTGGAAGTCTGCATTTTTAACTGAGCTTTCAAGATTTTCGAATACAAGTTTGATTGCTTGAAGTGCAAGACCGTCAGTGTAGTCGCTAGCCATTTGTGATACGTAAGCTTCAGTCGCGTGAGTCAATACGTCCATACCAGTATCCGCAGCAACAAATCCAGGAACTGTCAATACCAAGGCAGGGTCTACGATTGCCACAGTTGGTGTCAATGAGTAGTCAGCGATTGGGTATTTGCGGTTGTTTGCTTTATCAGAGATAACGGCAAATGGAGTTACTTCAGATCCTGTACCAGATGTAGTTGGGATCGCGATAAATTTAGTCTTCTTACCAAGCAATGGGAATTTGAAGGCACGTTTACGGATATCCATGAATTTTTGAACAAGGTCACGGAAGTCCACTTCTGGTTGTTCGTAGAAGAGCCACATTACTTTAGCAGCATCCATTGGAGATCCACCACCGAGAGCGATGATTGTATCTGGTTTGAAGGCACGCATGATTTCAGTACCACGTTCAACTGTAGTGATATCTGGATCTGGTTCTACATCAGCAAAGATTTGGTAAACAACCTTATTGCGACGAAGATCAAGTTGTTCGATGATACGATCAAGGAAACCAAGCTCTACCATGGCATGGTCAGTAACGATCATGACACGTTCAACGTCACGACATTTTTGAAGGTATTGAATTGAATCACGTTCAAAGTATGTTTTTGAAGGAAGTTTCATCCATTGCATGTTATTTCTCCGTCTTCCGACTTTTTTGATATTCAAGAGGTTAATGGCACTAACGTTATCCCCAACTGAGTTGCGTCCGTAAGAACCACATCCGAGTGTCAATGATGGTAAGAAGGCATTGTAAACGTCCCCGATACCACCGAAAGTAGAAGGTGAGTTACAGATAACACGAATAGCTTTAACAGCTTTACCAAATTCTTTAGTCAATTCTTCGTCAGCTGTGTGGATGGCTGCTGAGTGTCCAAGACCGTTAAATTCAACCATTTGACGAGCTTTGCTAATACCATCGTCACGGCTTTCAGATTTCAAAACTGCGATAACTGGTGACAATTTTTCACGAGTCAATGGCTCATTTTCACCAACTTCTTTACATTCTGCAGCAAGAATGTTTGTTCCTTCTGGAACTGTAAATCCTGCTTGTTCTGCAATCCAAGTTGCTGGTTTACCAACGATATCAGCGTTCAATTTCGCACCAGCACAGTTTTTGCTGTTTGCTTTCACGCCGAAGCAGAATTCTTCAAGAAGTGCTTTTTCTTTCTTATTCACAAAGTAAGTGTGATAAGATTTGAACTCTGCTACAAATTCATCGTAAATTTCTTTATCAATGATAACCGCTTGTTCAGATGCGCAGACCATACCATTATCAAATGATTTAGACATGACGATATCGTGTGCTGCTTGACGGATGTTTGCTGATTTTTCAACATAAGCTGGAACATTTCCGGCACCTACCCCAAGAGCTGGTTTACCACATGAATAAGCCGCCTTAACCATAGCATTACCACCTGTTGCAAGGATTGTTGCAACACCTTCGTGGTTCATAAGTGCACTAGTTGCTTCCATAGATGGTTGAGTAATCCATTGCACACAGTTTTCAGGCGCTCCTGCTTTAATCGCAGCATCACGAACGATTTGAGCTGCGTGAGCTGATGATTCTTGAGCTGATGGGTGGAATGCAAAGACAATAGGATTACGAGTCTTCAATGAAATCAATGCCTTAAAGATTGCTGTTGATGTTGGGTTTGTTGTTGGAGTAATACCACAGACAACACCAACCGGTTCAGCGATGAGAGTCAATCCTGTTACATCGTCTTCTTCGATAACGCCAACTGTTTTAGTGTGACGCATATTGTTTACCACGTGCTCACAAGCAAACAAGTTCTTAGTTGCTTTGTCTTCAAATACACCACGTCCTGTTTCTTCATAGGCATGTAGAGCCAATTCTCCGTGGGCATCCAAAGCTGCCACTGACGCTTTAGCTACGATGTAGTCGACCTGTTCTTGGTCGAGTTTACGCATTTCCTCAAGAGCAACTAGAGCTTTTTGCACCAAGCCATCGACATGCTTTTCAGCAGCGAGTTTCTTTTCTTCTGGTGTCACAGTTTTTTTATCAGCCATATTTTCCTCCATAGCTTTCAAGGATTGATATCCTTTGTTAATTTTTTCACAAGTTTATTATAACGCATTATTTCAACTTTGTAAACAGTTTCATAAACATTTCACAAAGAATTTTTTATTGTTTGTGAATTTTTTCTCATTTTCTTTACTTATCAAGTTTTTTCTTTAGAGTTTGTGAAATGAATTTCAAATATTTTTTTATTTCACAAGCTTGATTGGAAGAGGAGCTTGGAAAGAGATAGATTTTCTAGTAAGCGCTTACTTTTAGATGCTAACAATACCTCCTTTGATAAGGAGGCTTTATTTTTGTTGAAAAACACCTTGTTTAAAAGTCCCTTCATAAACGACTTCTTGTTCTGTTGTTAGTTTCCCTTTTCCTTCAGCCTGACCATTTACAAAATCACCTTCGTAGGTCCAGCCTTCTTTAGATTGAAAGGTACCTTTTCCGTTGAAGGCTCCATTGTTGAAACCACCTGTATATTGGTCTCCATTTTGGAAAGTAATGGTACCTTGTCCATTCATTTTACCACGGACAAGACTGCCATCGTAAACAATCGTTCCATTATCGAGTTTTAAGACACCTTTTCCGGGAATATTTAGAAAAAAGACGAGTACAGCACAGAAAACAATGGTAACTACTGCCAAAATCTCTAAACGTGGACGAGTCAGATAGACACGATACTTTTCGTAAAAATTCTTAAGATTTTCCATCTTCACTCTCCTTCTCTAAACGTTCTAACCATGCTTGACAACCCTCTTGAACACGCTGATAGGTTTCCTCAAAATCTCCTGTATACCAAGGATCTGGAACACTTTCAGATGCGAATGAGTAAATCTTATCTTGACAGTCTGCTGGACACATCTGACGTAAGTCAGAAACATTTGAAGCATCCATTCCGATAATATAATCAAAGGCTTCAAAATCTTCCTTACTAATCTGAAGTGATGTCTTGCCTTTGTCGTAAGGAATCTGATACTGTTGAAAAATCCCTTGAGTTCCCTTATGAATCGGATTGCCATGTTCCCAAGAAGAAGTCGCTCGACTTTGGATTTCATAATTATCTGTCATTGATTTCATAACAAACTCAGCCATAGGACTACGGCAAATATTCCCCAGACAGACAAAGACTAGTTTTTTCATCCCATTTCCTTTCTTTTATAGAAAAACGGGAGTTAGTAATCCCGTCTTATTTTTCAATTGCGCCTTCTAGTGAAGCTGTTTCTTTCAGCGGTAATACGGTCTTGATAGCAACTAGTTCAAAAGTCAAGTAAACTCCATCTACATCCAGAACAATCGTTCTCTTCTCAGTATCTACTTCATCGACTGTCCCGTAAAGTCCACCGATTGTAATCACTTCATAGCCTTTTTGTAGTTTATTTAAGCTTTCCATACGTTTTTGTGCTTGTTTCTTTTGAGAGCGTTGCATAAAGAACATTAAGCCCAACATCGCTACAAGCATAATTAAAAATGTATAATTTGGATTCATTGTATTCTCCTTTGTCTTTTACATAGGACTACTATATCAAATTTCAGCTACTTTTACAAGATTGTACCTTGCTTTTCTAGTAAGAAAAAACCAGAGCTTGCGCTCTGATTTCTAGGATTATTTCAAGTCTCGAACGACTTTTACAAGATTTTCTACAGTAAAGCCATATTCTGCCAATACTTTTGGTGCTGGGGCAGAGGCTCCGAAGGTATCAATACCAAGAACAGCACCATCTAGACCAACATATTTGTACCAGTTTTGAGTTGCACCCATTTCGACTGCAACACGACGGCGAACTGCATTTGGAAGGATTTCTTCCTTGTAAGCTGCATCTTGTTTATCAAAGACATCTGTAGATGGCATGCTGACTACGCGGACTTTTGCACCTTGACTAGCCAATTCTTTGGCAGCTGAGACAGCAAGATTAACCTCTGAACCTGTCGCAATCAAGATGGTATCAAAGTCTGCTGCATTTTCATAGACAACATAGGCACCTTTTGCAACCTTGTCGAAGTCTGTTCCTTCTTCAACAGTCAAGTTTTGACGTGTCAAGACAAGGGCAGTTGGTGTTTTTTCGCTTGTCACTGCAAGGTACCAAGCTGCTTGCGTTTCACGCGCATCTGCTGGACGGAAAACATTCAGATTTGGCATGGCACGAAGACCTGCTAAATGCTCAACTGGTTCGTGAGTCGGACCGTCTTCCCCAACCGCAATAGAATCGTGGGTAAAGACATAAGTCACAGGAAGTCCTTGTAAGGCTGACAAGCGAACAGCTGCCTTCACATAGTCAGAGAAGACGAAGAAAGTTCCACCGTATACACGAAGTCCACCGTGAAGGGCCATCCCGTTCAAGATAGTTCCCATGGCAAATTCACGAACACCAAACTGAATGTTACGGTTCAAGCGATTGGTATCGTCTTGAAGTCCGTCAGTCTTGATATAAGTCATGTTTGAGTGAGCTAGGTCAGCTGATCCACCCAAGAAAGTTGGTAACTTAGCTGCCACAACGTTCAAAGCATCCTGACTCGAGTTACGAGTTGCTTGAGAGAAGCCATTTTCTAAGGCTGGGAAGTCTGCTGGAGTCACTTCAACTGGATCGCGCCCTTCGATAATTGCTTCCAATTCTGCAGCCAATTCTGGATGCGCTTCTTTGTAATCTGCGACTAGTTTTGCCCATGCTTCATAAGCTGATGCACCACGGTCTGCAACATTTTCTTTGAAATCAGCATAAACTTGTCCTGGAATTTCAAATGGTTCATAGTCCCAACCGAGAGCTTGACGAGTAGCTGCGGTTTCATCTGCTCCAAGAGGAGCACCGTGTACGGCATTAGTTCCTTGTTTGTTTGGAGAACCGTATCCAATAACAGTCTTCACTTCAATCAAAGATGGCTTACCTGAAGCTTTAGCTGTTTCGATAGCAGCATGGATAGCTTCCAAGTCTGTTCCATCTTCAACCAAGGCAGTATGCCAACCATAGGCATTATAACGGTCACGAACACTTTCTGTAAAGGAATCCTTTGTCTCACCATCCAAGTTAATGTCATTTGAATCATAAAGAACAACCAACTTGTCTAGTTTTTGCAAACCTGCGTATGAAGCCGCCTCACTTGAGACACCTTCCATCAAGTCTCCGTCTCCACAGATAACGTAAGTATAGTGGTCAAAGATATTGTAGCCTTCGCGGTTATATTTGGCTGCTAAGAAACGTTCTGCTTGCGCAAAACCAGTGGCAGTTGAAATCCCTTGACCTAAAGGACCTGTTGTAGCATCAATTCCTGCTGTATGACCAAATTCTGGGTGACCTGGTGTTTTTGAACCCCATTGACGGAAGCTCTTGATCTCATCCATACTAACATCTTCAAAACCAGAAAGGTGAAGAAGGGCATAAAGAAGCATTGAACCATGACCTGCTGAAAGAATAAAGCGGTCGCGGTTAATCCAGTTTGGTTGAGCTGGATTGATACGAAGTTGTTTTGTAAAGAGGCTGTAAGCCATCGGAGCCGCTCCCATAACCACACCTGGGTGACCTGAATTGGCTTTGTTGATAGCGTCAATACCTAGGAAACGGATTGCATTAACAGATAGATTCGACATAGAATTTCCTTTCTATTTGAGGTGATTATTGAATCACACATTCTATTTTACTATTATATGAAAAAATACATAGAATAGCAATTAAACAATTCGACGCTAGATAAGTCTCCTATTTTCTACTCTCTTGTCGCCTGATAATAGGGAAGCAAGCGTTCATAAGCTTCTTCTAATTTTTCTAAAATCACCTCTAATGTTTGAGTTTCTATAAAAGAAACATCTGTCTTAACTAACACTTTTCGAATTTCTTGGCTGCTTACCTTCTCGACTAAGATCTTACGATTTTCTTCGTTCGCCTCCCACCGTTGACTTTGGCCATCAGAGTAGACTAGATAATAAATCCCTTCTACCACTGGAACTTCTAATACCTTGGCTTGTTTCTCCAAAGTTTGCTCATCCTTCTTACGCTCGATGAAACTGACTTCTAGTGAGACTCCAAAATCAGAAGGACTTCCATATAAACGTAAGGCCATCATAGGTTCTGTCACTTGTCCGTCTCTCTGTAGATAGACCCAGAAATGTGGTCGCAAACGTTGCGCCTGATTCATCCACTGGCTAGTCTGTTGGAGTTGCCATTCTGGATGACTTACTTGAAAGGCATTGGCCAGTTCTGTAAAAGCCTTTCTGGCCTCTTGACCTTTGTTGCGGAATGCCAGCATCTTCTCTCGCTCTGCTCCCGCTTTATCAGGATTACGGTACTGCAAACCAGCAAAGTCTAAATAGTCTCTTATCTTATTCAACATTAATTTAATCTCCTCCAGCTAGCAAAAAATCAGGATGAACCCTGATTTTACTTATTCTGTATCTACAACAACATAGCGATTTGGCTCGTCACCCTCAGAGTAACTCGTCACGCCATCCATGCGTGAAATAATGCGATGGATAATCTTGCGTTCGCTATTTGACATTGGATCTGTTTGTCGGCTGCGGCCTTCTTCTAAAACACGAGTCGCCAATTTTTGCGCATAGGTCTGCAAGACTTCTGCACGGTGTTCAACATAATCATTGACATTGATTGTAATATAGAAGGTTCTTGAATAGCGGTTGTAAAGATAATTTTGAGCCAATAGTTGCAAGGCCTTCAAAACTTTACCATGGTAACCGATAATACGCCCTGGCTCATTTGTATCAATTTGTAAATTGATGCTACGACGGTTATAATCATTTGAAATCGTCGCCTCAACGTCCATATCATCAATGATTGTTTGGACATAAGTCGCTACTTCCGTAGCTACTTGTTCAATATCAAAGCTTGGCTCCACCTTCAAGCCCAAATCTTTTAATTCTTGACTTTCAGTTTGCTCGGCTTGGCTTTCAATATTAGGAGTTTCTACTTCTCCTTCGAGAGCAGTTTCTTCAAGTTGTAATTCATTTAAAATCTCAATGTGACCAGTTTCTTCTAAGATAGTGCTGGCATGTCTTTCATGTTTTAAGATTTCAGCCTTGACTTCATCAGAAACCCCTTGGCCTCCCTCTTCAATCTTTTTAATTGCTTCTACAACATGCCCCAAATCAACAGTTGCTTCACTGACTGTTTTAACAGGCTCATTCAAATCATTAATTTGCTTTGGAACTCCCTTTACAGCTTGTTGGTTTGCTTTTACAACTGTCGTTTCACTAATAGCATCGATATCCACTTGGGCTGGTTTTTTACCAAATAAGCCAAGAAACCCTTTTTTCTCACGAGAAATGACTTTGATATGAGCCTTCATTCTTGGAATATCTAATTCTTTCAATCCTTTCTGGATTGCTTCTTCAACAGTTGAACCTGTAAATACTACCATTACCAGATTCCTCCTTATTATTTCGTTTTCTGAGCCTTTTTCTTGGCTTTTCTTTTTCTATTTTCCAAATCTTTCTGTGCCTGTACTACGGCCTCGCGCTCTGCAATAATCTTGAATGGATTATTCAAGAAATAGGTTTGCAAGACTTGATAAGCATTGGACACTGTCCAGTATAGGGCGACTCCACCTGGTGCATAAACTGCAAAGATAAAAATCAAGACTGGAATACCATACATCATCGCCGTCGTAGCTCCATTACGCTCAGACAAGGCTTTGTTGGACAGCCAAGTACTTAAAAAGGTAAATACAGCTGCTAAAATCGGAAGAACAAGGGTTGTATCCACACCACCAAGGTTAATCCATAAGAAATGACCTGTCTTCAAAAAGTCAACTCTTGATAGAGCTTGGAACAAGGCCAAGATAACCGGCATCTGAATCAAAATCGGCCAAAGAGAATCTGACTGTCTGACACCCATTTCTTTAAAGACTTTACGCATTTCTTGCTCTAGCTTGGTTCTGCTTTCCATATCACGACCTGGATATTGTTCTCGAAGCGCCTTAATGCGTGGTTGAGCTTCCTGCATTTTTCTGGAAGCCACCATTTGCACTTGGAAGACTGGCAAGAGAACTGTACGAATCAAGACCGTAAAGAGAATAATCCCCACTCCGATGCTGATATCAAACGATAAAAAGCGAATGATTTCCGCAAAGAAGTAAACAAATTTACTCCAAAAATCAGCCGAATCGGCTGTAATATCACTAGTTGTCCCATTAGTCGTACAGGCTGTCATGATCAATAGAGACAGTCCTAGCAAACTAGTCAACTGTAGTTTCTTTTTCACTCCCATTTCCTTCCTGGTAAATCTTTGATAATTTTAATACGTGGAGTAGATTTTTCTCCATCTCTGCGTATCCCAAGGTTTCAACCCCTTTTCGAGC
This sequence comes from uncultured Streptococcus sp., assembly GCA_963518035.1. GTDB lineage: Bacteria > Bacillota > Bacilli > Lactobacillales > Streptococcaceae > Streptococcus. The sequence continues at coordinate 15,159 of CAUQIK010000011.1, forward strand.
AATGACAACAAAGTCGACATCTTCTACCAGACTCCCTTTAGCATTCTGGATAATATGTCTAATTCGTCGCTTGATTTGATTTCTAGTGACGGCATTCCCAAGTTTTTTGCTAACTGATAGACCTACTCGAAAATGGTTTTTCTGGTTTTCTAGTTGGTAGACAACAAATTTGCGATTAGCAAAACTTGTCCCCTCCTTGAAAATCGCCTTAAAATCTTTCTCTCTTTTTACACGAAAGTTTTTCTTCAAAACTCAACTCCATCTATTAAATTACTACTATTATACCATATTTTTCAAAAAAGCCAATCATAGCAAGGTTTTGGACATTTCCATCAGAAAAAGAAGCTGGAAAAATCTCTTTCCCAACTCCTTGTACTGAATATTTTTTCTGATTTTAGTTATTTTTTCAAGCGTTCAACGTCACGGGCAATGACCAATTCTTCATCTGTTGGAATAACCAAAACACGAATTTTCGCTGCCTCTGTTGAAATGTCTCCTGTCACACCAAAGACGTTCTTTTCTGGGTCAACATCACAGCCAAACCAAGAAATCCCTGAGATAACATCTTCACGTACGTTTGCAGCATTTTCACCGATACCCGCAGTAAAGATAATAGCATCTGCTCCATTTAGGACTGCAAGGTATTGACCGATATGTTTTTGGATACGGTCAACATACATTTCATAGGCTAAAGTGGCATCGTGGTCCCCTTCTTCCATAGCAGCAATCACATCACGCATATCACTAGATTTACCTGAAACCCCCATTAGTCCTGATTCACGATTAAGAACGTGACTAATGTCTTCAGGCGTGTTAAAGTCCTCTGTATATTGCATTAAGTAAGGAATGATAGCTGGGTCAATATCTCCTGTACGAGTTCCCATCATCACACCACCAAGTGGAGTGAATCCCATTGAAGTATCAACAGATTGACCGCCATTAACTGCTGTAATAGAAGCACCATTACCGATGTGGCAAGTAATCAATTTCAAGTCCTCTAATGGACGGCCCAAGAGTTTTGCAGCTTCTCCTGCTACAAACTGGTGACTTGTACCGTGGGCACCATATTTACGAACCTTGTTTTCTGTGTAATATTTTGTTGGTAGAGGGTAGCGATAAGCTTTCTCTGGCATAGTTGTGTGGAATGAAGTATCAAAAACAACTACACTGGTAATGTCTGGCAACAATTCCTTGAAGGCACGAACACCTGCTGCATTAGCTGGATTGTGGAGAGGAGCCAACAAGCTCAACTCTTCAACTTTTTCTAATACATCTCCCTCAACAACTGTTGATTCTTTGAAATATTCTCCACCTGCAACAACACGGTGTCCAACACCAGTAATCTCATCATAAGCCTTGATAATATCGAAACGAATCAAGTCATCCAATAAGATTTTAACAGCTTGTGTGTGATTTTCGATATCCAAAATTTGTTGTTCAGAACGGCCATCAAATTTTACAGTTGAAATTGAATCTTTCAAACCGATACGTTCAATCAAACCTTTCGCCAATACTTTTTCTTCTGGCATTAAGTATAATTGCCATTTCAAACTTGAACTTCCTGCATTGATTGCAATTGTTTTTGTCATAACATGATACCCCTTTTTTAAGCGTTTTCATCTATTATAACAAAATCTATTTTATATTTCAGTACCTTGAGTCCATTTTTGAAAATTTTCTTTAAATTTCATTAAAACACTTGCATCTTGTAAGCTAGCAAGTGAATAAACAAAAGGCTCTACTGCTATTTCATTTTTCCTCTGTAGGATGAAAATAGTCTTGGATTGTTTAACATTAGCAAAGAGATTTTCAGGCAGACTAATCATGGCAGTCAGACTCGCCTCCTCTTTCAGCCAGCCTTTCAACAAATCACTCTGAGGACTGGTCAACAAATCACTCGGAGCGAGAAAAATAGCGTATCCGTCTGACTTGAGATACTTAAGTCCTTGTTCCATGAGCAAGTGGTGGGCGTAAGTATGTTCTTGACTAGAAGCAACTTGATGGCGCGACGCAACGGCATCATCAGGATAATAACCGACAGGCAAGTCGCTGATGACCACATCGCTTTCTTTGAGCATTTGTGGACGAACGGCATCTCCTTGGACAAAGCCAGCCTGCAAACCAATTACATCTGCCATACTAGCTGCCAAATCAATCAGCAAATCATCCACTTCCATTCCCAAGTAATCCACCTTTTTATCAAGCGAGGTCAAGAAAGTAGCGCCCAGAATCCCCATCCCGGAACCCATTTCGAGGATCGTAATCTCCTCCTCTTTAAACAACTCTTCCACAATAAACACCAAAAGTAAAGCAATAGCATCTGGTGTAAACTGGTGATTGGCCTGCAAGGGTTCTGTTTGCCCAGCCTTCATCAAGAGAAACTGGTAGGTCTTGAGCCATTCTTCTTTGCGAAGTGCTAAACGCTTAAGGGCTTGATTGTTCTCCTTGACCTGCTCTAACTCAGTTTCACCATCCAGATAAATGCTGTTTTGCTCCACCAGGGCGTCATAAAAGTTGGTCGCCAAGTCACTTTGGATGACTTGGACATTCTCTAGTAAATAAGTATAAGCTTGTTCAATTTTTTCAAAATCCATATTCCTATCTTATCAAATTTCCCTTCTTTTTTCCATCCTTATAGAAAAATCACTCCCTGACTAGGCGAGTGATTTTTGGGCTACTGTTAAAAAGAGTTCTGAGTAATTTCCTTGAAACAGGTCTTCAGCGCTATAGAGAATCTGACTATTCACAGATGAAAAACCAAACTGGGTTAGCTTGTTTTCCAGTTCAACCAATTCAAATCCATGATGGTTAGCTTCTGTCTTGGTAAAATCAGCAAGTAGGAGTTGTCCATCTTCCTTCAAATGTTGATGAAACAGTGAGAGAGCCGCATCCAAATCAGGCATATGATGAAGAACACGACAAACAACAATGAGATCAAACTCTTGCTCTAAGGGTTTTTTCAGTAAATCTTGTTCCAAAAACTGGATATTCTTGATGTCTTGCTGCTCCGCTTTCAAACGAGCTTGCTCCAGCATTTTCTCCGAAATATCCACCAATGTTACAGACTTAGCCTGCTTGGCTAGGGGCAAGGTTAACAGACCCGTCCCTCCACCGAAATCCAAAATTTCTTTGTCTGATAGAAGATCAATCTGTTTCTCGACTGCTTGACAAGCCAAGTTTGCAAGGAAGATATTTTTAGGGGAATCAAAAGTTTCTGCTTTGTGGTTAAAATCATGTTTCATATTTTTAGTTTAGCACAAAATATCTTGATTAGCTAGGAATTCTCTTTCTTCTCAGGCTTCTCTTCTGATTTTTTCTCCACTTTTTCGCTTGAATCGGTCGCTACCTTTTCCTTTTTCTCTGTTTTCTCTTCTTTTATTTTGACGGAAGGAAAGATGAACTCATATTGGCTCTTAGGCGTACGAATCCTTGTCACCAAGCTTGTTTTCTTGTTTTGATAACTCACCTGACCCAGATTAAAGGTCTGTTCCCCACTTTCCTTATCAACCTTATCTTTGGTTCGCTTGGCCATAGCAAAAGCAATCAACTTTTCTTTATTTAAAGCGTAGTCTTGATAGTGGGCGACTTGTCGGTTCAAGTAAAATTGTAACAAAAGACTAAAGATAGCAGCCACGGTGACTGCATAGAGGAGAACACCTGCCTTAACTTTTTTCTTTTTCCACACGATAGATGAACTCCCTTTCTAAGCCTTTTTGAAACTGGAAACGAAAACGCACCAACTGATTGTCCTCTGTAATCTGTGCGGATTTGAGCCCATAAACCATAGGCTGATAACCTCGTCCACTGGCATCGGTTTTCCGAAAATCATCTGATTTTGACTTACCTATCGCAATTTCCTTGCCATCCTGCTTCATATAAAGGCGATTGCCATCCACTTTTTCGAACTGCGAACGGTCTAATTCTGCCTCCAGCTGGTCCACAAACAAGAGCCACTCTTTTTGCTCGCTTTGCTGCTGGTAGCGAACTTCTGAAATAAGGAGCTGACTCATGGCTTGAAAGAGGAGTAAGCTTCCACTGATGACAACGAGGGCAATCAGGGATTCTAACAAGGTAAAAGCCTTGACCTTATGGCTCTTTGATAGCCAACAACTGTTCTGAACCATGGTAGACCTCCAATCCCTTTTCACTAGAAAACACCTGAATCTCAACTCCGTTTATCTTTACCTGATTTTGACCTGTCTGCAGTGCCATCTTAGCTACCCTCAAGGCTTCTTCCGTTTGCAAGATTTTTGCTTCTTCTTGCCTATTTTTCTGAATTTGTCCCAAAAGGAGAGTCGCGATGCTGGCAAAGATAGCTAGAGAAACTACTGCTTCCAGTAAAATCACTGCCCTAATTTTTTGCTTCCTTAATGCGTTTAATTTTTCCATTTCCTAGATATAATTGATAACGAATCGCTCCTTTACTGGTCTGAAATTCAACCTTAGCTAGGGACGAATTACCCCCAGTTCGGTCAAATGTGATACTTTGTCCTGATGGTGCTTGAATTCCTTTAGGAACTGTCAGCTTTTGACTGCCATTGCTAATGGTCTGTCCGTCTATGCTCAAACTTGTCTTTTGCTGACTAGCTACACTGCGTTTTTGAGTTTCCCGATAGAGTTCTTCAAACTCCATAAAGAAAATCTGTTCCTCTACCGCCGCAAAAGTGGACTGGACTGAACCGGACAAGCCCAAGGCAAGGATACTCACCAGTACCAAAACCAATAGACTTTCAAACATAGTAAAGGCCTTAATCTGCAACGGTTTGGCTGGTATTTTGTTTAGCATGGTATTCTTTATAGGCTTTAGCCTGTTCTTCTGTGATTCTCCCATCTGCTTGTAACTTACTTAGGCTAGCATCTTCATTTTTATCCAAGCTATAAAGCTCTGCCTGGCTTTCCACCACCTTAACAACAGCAGCTTTTCCTTTGTCATTGACTGCTTCTTTTTGTTTGGTCAGATTAGGTACAAAGAGTAATAGAAGCACGCTGATGATGAGCAAGACCACCAACATCTCCACAAGTGTAAAAGCCTTCACTTTCGCTTTTTTCAAGAATGTCATCATTTTTTTCATTTTAAAAATTTACCTCCATATTTTGATACATGGGCATGAGCATTGCCGCATAAAGTAAAACGATAATCAGAGCCACAAAGATAAAAACCAGTGGCTGCACCAAATTCATGGTGCGGTTGACTCGGGTAAAAAAGGCTTCCCAAGTTTTTTCAGCATAGATTTCCAACTCACTACCCAGCTTGGACTTGACTTCCCCATACTCGATGATGAGACTCAACTCCTTCTTAAAGAAAGTATATGTTCCTATAGTCTGAGAAAATTCCTGACCATTTTGTAGGGCTTGAGCCAAATCTCGACCGATTTCTTTAAAGAGTTGGGAACCTTGTTCCTGCATGATCTGAAAAATCTGCGTCAGCTCCATCCCCTGCGAAATCATATTCCCCCACTCACGCGCATAATAGGCTGTCAAATAGGTCTGCACAAAGTTTCCAAGAAGGGGAAGGCGTGCTAAGATAGAAAAGACGCGCATCTTAGAACTTCTTTTATAAAAAGTGAGTGCTAAAAGGGCAAGTACGGAAACAAAACCTACCATTCCTAGAAAAATTTGTGGCAGATTACCAATAATCTGAGTGGCGATATTACTACTATCCAGTTGTGGTAGTAGGTAGTTCCGTAGTCCCAGCATGATTAAGAGAAGAAAACCCAGCAAAATCAAAGGATAGGTCGCTACTTCAATTAACTTTTTCTTGACCTTGGCCAGATTGTCTAGATACTCTTCTATCTTTTCCAAACTCAGGTGGAGATTTCCATGGACTTCCGCTAGGGATAACTGAGTGACAATGGCACTTGAAAATCCCAAACTTTCCATCATTTCTGAGAATGATTTCCCCTGAGACAAGCCCGTGCGCATCTGGGTCACACACTGCTTGTCCAATAAGGCACTCCTATCTAAAAAGGAGATGGTCTCTACTAGATGAAAACCGCTGGAAAAGAGATTGTTAAACAGGGTGATGATATTTTTTTGCTTAGCTGTAGCTAATTTTTTCCGTTTCAGCCTGAAGACTTGTGATATGTCCATCTTTAAGAAGCTGGTCAATCTGTTTATTCCAGCTAGTTGGCTGGTGTTCTTGATAGTCTTTGTTTGCAAAGTCAACAATTCCTCCTCCCCCAATTAATCTCTGGTAACAGACGCCTTGCAGAACAACTGCCAATTCCTCCTCACTTACACCCAACTCCAGCAGGCGCTCATAAACACCTCGAATACTCTTGGCGTGAATGGTTGAAAAGACTGTCGCCCCTGTCAAACTAGCTCTAACCACTGCACGCGCCGTTTCGCTGTCACGAATTTCTCCGATAATCAAGAGATCTGGTCGATGACGTAGGGAAAGCTTGATGAGATTTTCATAGGTTAGTCCAATCGCCTCATTCAACTGCAACTGGAGCATGTCGTCCTGCTTGATTTCTACAGGATCTTCTATGGACATGACTTGCTGTCCTTTAAAGAGAGACTTGGCCAATTCATGCATCAGGGTTGTCTTGCCACTTCCTACTGGACCAGCAAAGAGATAGAGACCACGTTGCCTGTACTGCTTACCCAATTCGTCAATATCCTGAAACCAAAAATGTAACTCCTGCTTCTCATCATGCAACAAACGGATCACCAGACTCTCATGCCCCCGATAATCGCCTACAGTAGATAAACGTAGGGACGCCATCTTCTGATCATATTCATAATCACAGGAACCAAGTTGACTACGTCGCTTTTCTCCAACATTCATACCCGCTACAAACTTAAAGTGACTGATGACGGCCGCAAACTTTTCAAAATCATAACAACCGATTTTACAGCGCTCGTCTCCGACCCTCATATGAAGCTCATAAGCGTCTAGCTTAGGGACAAAATAAATATCCTGCGCCCCTTTTTTCCGGGCCGAACGAATGATTTCTTGTGCAATTTCTTGAACCATACTTACCTCCTCACCTATACTATTCGCAAAGATTTGGAAAAAATAAAAAGCAACTCCCAAAAAAGTTACTTTTTCTCTATTTTAATTTCATACGGCAAGAACGGTGCCTTTCCTTACCTGTTTGTTTTTCATAGCCTGGGCGTAGTTTTTCATCTGGGATGACCTGCTCATCCTGCAAAAGAGCCAACGAATGGTATTGTTGTAAATATTCATCACATTCATCACACCAACGTTGATCTTCCGGATCCCAAAAAATGGTCATCAAGTCACTTCTACTTTTATAGAGAGGGGACTCTTGTTCTAATTTAAACCAGCAAGTTTTGTAGTATTTGAGAGCATCATAATACTGGTCAAATTTCTTACTTGCTACAATATCTTCTTCCCAACCTTCTAAGAACCACCAGGGTTCAAAATCTCCGTACATTTCTATAACACGATACATATTCATTCATTCCTTTGTACCGTATATTATAACCAATTCCGCCAGACAAGAAAAGAAATATGCTCATTTCTTAATTTCCAGATAAAAAATCCAGCCATCTTATGATGACTGAATTTCTATTTGCTTATGTTCCAAAATATTTTTACTACTTAAGCTTCTGAAATATCGTTTTCGATGATGACCTTAATTGCATGGTGGTCTGCTGCCTTACTGAAGACTTCATAGGCTTTTTCAATTTCACTGAGTTTGAAATAGTGAGTTACCAATTTTTCTGGTTCAATCTTATGACTTTCAAGAGCTTTCAACAATTGTGGAGTGGTATTTGTAGATACCAAACCAGTTGTTACATTGATGTTGCGAATCCAAAGTTTATCCAAATCGAATTCGACTGGTTTACCATGTACACCACAGTTGGCAACTGTTCCGTCTACACCGATAATCTTTTGACAAAAATCAAATGTTGCAGGAATACCAACAGCTTCGATAGCAACATCCACACCACGACCATCTGTCAAATCATAAATTTCTTTAATGGCTTTTTCAGGGTCTGAAGAATTAATCTTGTGAGTCGCACCAAATGATACAGCAGTTTCCAAGCGGTTATCGTCTAAGTCTACCATAATCAATTTAGCTGGTGAATAGAATTGAGCTGTCAAAAGAGCAGCCAATCCAACTGGACCTGAACCAATAATGGCCACGCTGCAACCAGGTTCCACTTTCCCTTTTAAGACACCAATTTCATATCCAGTAGGCAGAATGTCTGATAGCATAACCAAGGCTTCATCTGACAAGTCTTCTGGAGTGTGGTAAAGAGTGTTATCTGCATGAGGGACACGTAGATATTCAGCCTGCATACCATCAATCAAGTGACCGAAAATCCAGCCCCCTTCGTCTTCACAGTGGGCATAGATTCCTTTTTTACAGTAGTAGCATTTACCACAGGCACAGACACAAGAAATCAAGACCTTGTCGCCTTTTTTGAAATTAGAAACTCCTTCTCCAACTTCTTCAACAATCCCAATCCCTTCGTGACCAAGAATGGTACCACTTTGGCAAGCGGGAACATCCCCTTTGATAATATGGAGGTCTGTTCCACAAATAGTGGTTTTTACGATACGCACAATAGCATCTGTTGGCTTGCGAATCACTGGTTTGTCAACGTCAACAAAAGAAGCAAGTCCTGGTTTAACATAAGTATAGGCTTTCATAAAGTATTCCTCCGTTTTTTTATTTGTACTATTTACAATATAATTGTAAGCCTTTTCATTTGTTTGTTCAAGATTTTTTGTGATTTTTTTAACTTTTTTATTTACCGGTAAAGTAATATAGATAAAAAAGCAGAAGCTAGTCTCTAACTTCTGCTTTCTCTCTTATGCTTGATAACGTTTCACACCATCTAGATAGGTTGCTACCAATTCCAAATCTTTATCTAATACGATAAAGTCCGCGTCATAGCCTTCACGGATTTGACCACAAACATCGTCAATGTGAACAGATTTTGCTGGGTTGAAGCTGGCCATCATAACTGCTTCATGTGGAGAGGCAATGTTCCAGTCGACAACATTTTTCAAACCGTCTTTGAGTTTGAGAATAGAACCTGCCAAATTGCCTGTCGATTTGAGGCGAGCAGTTCCATTTGCAACGACAACTGGGAATTCTCCCAACATATAGTCACCGTCTTCCAATCCACCAGCTGTCATACAGTCTGTGATAAGAGCGATGTTTTCTGTTCCTTTTTGTTTGATAAGAATTTCGCAGGCTTTTGGATCTACGTGGTGACCATCACAGATTAACTCTGCATAGGTATGTGGCAATTGATACATGGCTCCAACCATACCTAGTTCACGGTGAGTCAAGCCACGCATTCCATTGTAGGCGTGTACCCAAACACTAGCTCCAGCATCTACTGCCTTTTTAGCTTTGTCAAATGTTGCATCTGAGTGACCAAGAGCAACCGTCACGCCTTCGCCTGTAACCGTGCGAACAAAGTCTTCTACACCTTCACGTTCTGGCGCAAGGGCAATTTTGTTTAGCAGGCCATTGGCTGCTTTTTGCCAAGCACGAAACTCATCCATACGAGGATCTTTCATGTAGGCAGGATTTTGAGCCCCCTTGTATTTCTCTGTGAAATAAGGACCTTCAAAATAAATCCCACGAATCTTAGCTCCACTTGCTTCCTGATAACGAGCACCGATATTTTCAGTTACCGCGAGCAATTGCTCATAAGTTGATGTCAAAGTGGTTGGTAAGAAACTCGTCACCCCCATGCTGAGGAGTCCTTCACTCATGGTATGAAGGGTACCTTCGATGTTATTATCCATAACATCCACACCACCAAATCCATGAATGTGGGTATCTACAAGTCCTGGAGCAATGCTATAACCTGTATAGTCAATTACCTCTGCTCCTTCAGGAATTTGTTCTACATGTTTTCCAAACTTGCCGTCCACAAGTTCCAAGTAACCACCACGACGAACTCCGTGTGGGTAGAAAAACTGATCCGCTTTAATATAGTTAGGCATAATGTTAACCTCCTTAAAAGATTGATTCTACAATTTATTATGTCAATTACATTATAAACCTTTCTTTTTTATTTGTAAATGGTATAGACCTATTTTCTAGAGATATTTTAAAAGAGCTGGATTTCTCCAACTCTTCTCTTTTTAATACAAGTTATTTTGATTTGACTGGCTTGTCTTGAGCTGTTTGCAAGGCTGTGGCAATGGTATCTGCATACAATTTAGCTCCTGCTTCAATTTTACTATTGTCACTTCCAAAATGGACTTGGTCTGTTCCAGTCCAAATTTCTGGATGTTCCTTAGCAGCTTGATTCCAATCTGCTATCGTGATGTAAGGAGTCTTCTCTGCCAATTCTCTCATATAGGCAGCCTCTTTCTCAACGATTGCATAGGTCTCTTTTGTCTTATCCCCCTCATAAGGAGTCACCAAAACCATATGGTGGCCCTTAGGAAGATTTTTTACGATACTATCCCAATCTTCCTTGTAATTTTCAGGATTATTTACCCCAGTTGCAATAACCACCATCTTTGGTAGAAATTTATTCTGGCTATTATTTAGCATGATTTCGTTGGCGGTCTTGGTTGTTCTGCTGACTTGTGCATTAATCTGTGCCCCTGGAAGGGCTGTCTGCAACGCTGTATTAGCTCTTAGTGCTACCGAATCACCAATTAACATAGTGCCATCAGCAATTCCTAAACTATCAGCTTCTGCTCGTTCTGTCATTACCTTGGTCTGGTTAATATTTGTTGCAGCTTGCTTCAAGCCATTGACAGTTAAGTCTGTCTCAAAAGCTCCCACTTGTGGTGCCAACAAAGTTACTAAGAAGACAATGAAGGCCAAGATTCCTGTACTTGCTGCAAGGATTGTGTGAATATGAGGCAGGGGACGGAGGGTTTGTATAATAGGTGTGTCCTTTCCTGCAATCCAAGGTTCCAATACATAAAATGAAAGACTGGCGAATCCATAAGAAAAAATCAAAGTCAGTAACACAGCAAAAAGATTTGATGTCAACTGTGAAAAAATGATATAGAAAGGCCAATGGAAGAGATAAACCGCATAGCTAGTATCCGCTAAAAAGCTAATCATCTTTGGCTCCTGTACGTTAGGAGTCTTTTCATGTAAGACACGCGCCGCCAGAATCATAGCAAGGGCTGCAAGGCTGGCAAGCAAGAAGCCCATAAGATAGGCAAAGAGATAGGTAAATTTGACAAAGAAGGTCAAAATGAGTAAGAAGCCAAAACCTCCTCCAAAAACCAAAAGGGTCTTGCGTAAATCCCAGATTTTATCCAATTGCTTAACTAGGGAAGTCGTCTGACGAACGCCTACGATAGTTGCTAACACACTTCCCAAAAAGAATGGATAGACATGAGTTAAACTGGAGAAGTAAACAGAGGAATAAGAGGTTACTAGAAAACTACCAATAAACATGGAGAAGAAGCTGATCAAGAAGGCAGCAGCAGATAAGAGAAAGACCATTCCTCTCAACTGACCATTTGATTTAGCCTGCTTAGATAAGAACCAAACTGCCAATCCCCAGAGTATATAGTAGTGAACCTCAACAGCCAAGCTCCAATTATGAACAAACAAATGTGGAATGAACTGAGATTCATAACTCCCACCTGTTAGGAGCTCATAGAAGTTGGTCATGAAGCCTAAAACACCCGCAATCTGACCCCCAATTCCAGCCACATAATCTTGGCGAACTAGAAAGGTAAAGGGCATGGTTACCAAGACCATCAAAACCACAGGCGGCACAATCCGATAAAAGCGTCTTCTAAAAAATCCAACCAAATCAATTTCATGATTTTTAGAAAATTCTTCGATAAGTAGAGCTGTAATCAGGAAACCTGAAAATGTAAAAAAGACATCTACCCCGAAAAATCCTCCAGGAAAGATCGTCTGAAAGAAATGATACAAGAGTACCAAAAGTAAACCTGTAATCCTAATCAAGGAAAACCATTTAATACGCATACGAGTTTATTCTCCCTTTCATTGTACACTTTATTCTATCAAAAAAAGAAGAAAAATCCCAAGAGAAAACTTAGGATTTTTAGCTTATATCTATTCCAGTTTAAAAATTACGGCCTGACTTATTATAGCCATATTTTTCTACAAAATACTCACGGAATTCTAAGAGATTGTCATCCATGATGGCTTGTCGCACTTGCTTCATCAGGTTAAGCAAGAAGTAAAGATTGTGGTAGCTAGTCAAGCGGATACCAAAGGTTTCATCAGCCTTGAGCAGGTGACGAAGGTAGGCGCGTGTGTAGTTCTTACATGTGTAGCAATCACACTCAGGATCCAGTGGCGTAAAGTCCTCAGCAAACTGGGCATTTTTGACAACCAAACGCCCCTGACTAGTCATACAAGTCCCATTACGAGCGATACGAGTCGGCAAGACACAGTCAAACATATCCACCCCACGAATCACCCCATCAATCAAGCTATCTGGCGCTCCCACACCCATCAAATAGCGAGGTTTGTTTTCAGGCAACAATTGGGTTGTAAAGTCCAAGACTGCATTCATCTCTTCGTGGGTTTCTCCCACCGCCAAACCACCGATAGAGTAGCCTGGGAAGTCCATGCTTACAAGGTCATGAGCCGATTGGCGACGAAGGTCTTCAAATCCTGCCCCTTGCACAATTCCAAATAATCCTTGGTCATGCGGACGACGATGAGCCTTCAAACCACGCTCAGCCCAACGGCTGGTACGCTCGATTGATTTCTTAACGTAGTCGTAAGGTTGGTAAAACTGAGGACATTCATCAAAAGACATCATGATGTCTGAGCCTAGATTATTCTGAATAGAGATAGCTTTTTCTGGTGATAGGAACATCTTAGAACCATTGAGATGGTTTTTAAAAGTTACACCTTCTTCTGTGATATTGCGGCTATCTGCTAAGGAATAAACCTGAAAACCACCACTATCTGTCAAGATAGGCTGGTCCCAATTCATGAACTTGTGGAGACCACCTGCGCGTGCGATGAGTTCATCTCCAGGACGAAGCCAGAGATGATAAGTGTTTGACAGGATAATTCCCGAACCCATCTCCTTCAACTCTTCAGGTGACTGAGTTTTGACAGTAGCTTGAGTTCCAACTGGCATAAACATAGGTGTCGGGAAGGTGCCGTGGGGAGTGATGATTTCTCCCAGACGAGCTCCTGTGTGTTTTTCTTTCTTAATCAAACGATATTTGATTGGTGAATCTGACATTTTTTACCTCCGAAGCTGGGAAAAACAGTCCCAGTTCATACTTTGTGCCCAAGGGCATACTGTATGATTTTATCAAAAAAAGTAGGAACTGTCACGAACTATGGTATAATGAGAGAATGAAATACCCAAAAATTGATTTAAAAACCATTCGTCTGCAGACCAGACAATTTCAGGCTGAAAATCCCCGCCTCTTTCTCGTCTATCTCTTACCTAGCATGCTGGTCATCTTGTCTGGCTTCCTCAATCCCTTAGAGCGCATCAACGAGAGTGTTTTAGAACAACCCTTTTTAAGCGTGTTTGGCCATGTATTCCAAGCCTACCTCTTTCCATTATTAGTTTCCTTTATCGGGACAATACTTCTAACCAGTTCAGTTTATACAACTCTGAAACTCATCAATAATCCAGATGCAGAACTATCAGTCAAAAATAGTCTCACTCTCTTTAACGAAGAGTACTTTTCACAAACCTTTTTGACTCTCCTTCTCAAACGCTTCTATCTCTTCTTATGGAGTATTCCTAGTTTACTCGGGATTTACTTCCTCTTTTACAGTAGCTTTCTTGCAAAGAAATTCGTTGTCCTTCATCCTGAGTTTCCCAATCTGGATCTCTCGTCAGTTGAAACTGAACGTTTCCTCATGATCTTTGGTCTTTACGTTCTAGCAAGTATTTTCTTGATGATTATAGGAAATAGTCTCTATATTCCACAATACTATGCCTATTCACAGGTAGAATTTCTCCTCTGTGACACACTAGACTTGGGACAAGCAAAACCAGGACAAATCCTTAAAACCAGCCGTTTCCTGATGAAAGGTTACAAGTTTCAGCGTTTTGTCCTAGACTTACAACTCCTTCCTTGGTATTTCCTCAATTGGATTACCTTTGGAATTGCTAGTTTCTCACTCCTACCCTATATTCAAATCAATAAAATGATTTTTTACCGAGCAGTATTGGCTCGAAAACGTCCAAAAGCTTGAAGGTTTTCCCTCAAGCTTTTTTCTATCAATGAGTTTCTCCGCCTACCAACTTGAGGTCCTGATCTCCATGTTCTATCATGGCGCCGATTGCCGCTTCTATCCCTCGCCTAATATCCACTAAACTCATAGCTGGGGTAGTCGGTCTATTCACCACCTGTTCCATCATATAAGGAATATGCATAAACCCTGCCTTAACATGTGGAAATTTCTTTTCGACCAAATAAAGGACCTGATACATCAAATGATTGCAGACAAAAGTCCCTGCAGTATTGGAAACAGAGGCCGGCAAGCCCTCTTTTTTTATAGCTTGAACCATCGCTTTAATCGGCAAACTACTAAAATAGGCCGAAGCACCATCTGAGCGAATGGGAAGGTCAATCGGTTGATTGCCTTCATTATCTGGTATGCGTGCATCATCTTGATTAATGGCTACTCGTTCAGGTGTTAAGCTAGATCTTCCACCAGCTTGGCCGATACAAAGGACAAAATCAGGTTGATAACGATTCATCTCTTCTTCCAATACTTGGGCCGATTTGTGAAAGACTGTTGGCACTTCTAACCAACGGACCTCAGCACCATGGATTTCAGCTGATAAACCTTTAATGGCCTCCAAAGCTGGATTGACCTTTTCCCCTCCAAAGGGCTCAAAACCTGTCACTAATACTTTCATTTCTAACTCCTTACAACCAATTCCATGAAACTATTTTCTTAAAAACAAGTATAACATATTTCCCTTATTCTGGAGTGAAAAGGACTAGAGAGTATCAGACCGGCATTAAAGTTTATTTAAAGAGTAAAATACTAATCAAGGCCAAAATAGCTGGTCCACCTTGCTTTAAAATAATTTTCTTATCTGCTGTGAGAGAGCCATAAGCCGCAGCACCAATCACAAATAAAACAAAAATAGTCACAATTTCTAAATTCTGTGAGAAATAAATTCCATACAAGAGAAAGACTCCTAGCAAAGCATTATAAATCCCTTGATTTTTAAACAATGAACTTACTGACGGACGAGCCAGTTCTTCCTTGTCCATGTTAAAGACACGACTAGTCGCATCTGATTGCGTTGCAATACTTTCCAAATAAAAAATGTAAAAATGCTCCAAAGCAACAATCGTTGCTAAAATGATTGTAATAATTGACATCTATTTCTCCTTAGATCTCTATATTTTCAATACCCAAAACCAATTTATTTAATAAACGGCTGAGTTCTGTTCTTTCAGACTCTGTTAAGATACTTTCCATCTCTTGCTTAACCTTGATATGTTGCAGAGGGGGATTCACCACTAACTGCTCCTTGGCATACTTCGTAGCCTCTACCAACACTTCTCGCTGATTTTCAGGATTGCGATGACGCTCAACCAAACCTTCCTTTTCTAAAATTTTAAAATGCCTTGTCAAAGCAGCCTGATCAATCTTCAAACGCTCCTGAACCGCTATTTGATTACAAGGGGAATGCTTCAGCAAAAATAATAAAATCTGATACCGTGTCAAACTAATCCCAAGTCTTTTTTCAAACAATTGCGTACTCGCTTGCTCAGACAAGCGGAGTTGATAAAGCAGATCTTGAATCTCTATCATTTCTTCTTCCCTTTTATTGATTTATCAATAGTTGACTAATCAAGTATAATGCAAAGTAAAATAAATTGCAAGAATGTTGCTTAAGGCATTGTAAGATTGTAATTTTCCATTCAAATTGACAAAGAAAAAACGAACGAGACTCGCTTCCTATCATGAAAGCTAGATCTCATTCGTCAAAATGATATTACAAAGTCTGGTTTATCCATTCATTGAAACATGAACGTGATCATAGTGATTTTCTGTCACGCTACCACGGTCTGGCATTGGGTTCCAAGTATTAGCTGGTCCATATTTGCTATCGAATGGGGCATAGAAACGTTGTTTCCAGATGATGTAACTAATTCCTCGGCTGGCCATATTTTGAATAGCGTATTCCGCAATCTTATCCCCTAGTTCTGAGCTTTCTGGTACCATAAAGTCGATAGCCAAACCTTTTCCGTGATCTCCACTGTCTCCTGGACGGTAACCACTAAAGGATGTGATGCCAAACAAGTTGGCGATTTCTTCTTTAAAGGCAGCTGTTTGTGGTTGTAGGCCTGCATTTTCAGATTTCGCTACCGCAAGTCCAGCATAATCGGGCGCTGCTGGAGCTGCGTAAGTTGTTGCAACTGTTTTCTTCTCTTCTGGTTGATAAGTAGAAACTGCTGTTGTAGCTTCATTTGATGAGGCTTCTTTTGCTTCTTCTGAACTTGTTTCAGTTGTTTCAGGCGCTTTTTCTTCTACTGGTATTGTAGTTGCTTCCACTGCTGACTCGGTTTGAGGGCTGGCTTGTGTTTCCTCTTTCTCAGCTGGAGTCGTTGCCTGAGGAGCTGCTTCTGCAACTGGACTGGTTGTTTCGGATGTTTGCTCCGCTGACGTTGAAGTATTTGTAGATGGTGCCACTTCTTCTGAAGCAGTCACTGTATCTGTAACTTCTGAACTTGTTGCTACTTCTTTTGTACTTGTAGTTTCTACCGCTTTTGGCGCTTCTGCAATCGGTTGAGAAAGGTCTGCAACCTGAACAGTTTGATCATCAACCGTCACTTGATTGGTTGTCAAATCTGCTGTCGCAGTTGTCACTTCTTCACTAGAAGCTGCTTGAGGTGTTTGGATTTCAACTTCCGTTACTTCTTCTGCTTCATTGACAGTCGTTGTCAAAACAGTTTCTGGGAAAATCAAGTCCATATTAGTGATTTTATTCAAATTCGCAAGAACTGTGACATCTACACCCAAGGCCTCTGCAATGGTGCTCAAGGTATCACCATACTGAACGGTATAACTTGTTTTGTTATCCGTTTTGGTCAAATCGTTTTGGATTTGCTCAACACTACGTGCAGTCCAAAGAACTTCTTCTGCTTGAGTTGCCAATACTGGGGCAAATGACAAGGCTACTGTTGAGGCTAATAATATTCTTTTCTTCATTCTTTCAAATTCCTTTCAAATGAGTACCTGTCTATCATAACACAAAAAATGCGGAAAAAAAGCCCTCTCGGGCCTATTTAACAGAACTGTCTATTCCTTGTAACAAACTCGGTTACTTGAAATAGTTTGTTAGGTCTCTGTCACAAAACTGACACAATCTTTTTATCGCTCAACCTTAAAAAAACAGGAAATATCTGCTAACGCTTGAATCCTGTGATTACCTTCATAAGTCGACTCTAAAAAGTTGAGGCTTTGAATCCCACTATTCTGGGCAAATTCCACATCCAGAGTCCGATCCCCTATATAATAAGTATTGTCAGGATTCAACTGATGCTTGTCTATCAGATAGGTAGCCGCTTCTGAACTTGGCTTCCGCGCAAAGCCACTCTGACTGGTTAAAATCTCTGTGAAATAGGATTCCAAACCCAAATCTCTGAGAATGGCAAAAGCATTATCTCCCTTATGAGTGTAAACAAACTGCTGAATTCCTGATTCCTCTGCCCAAGCTAGCACATCACGCGCACCTGGCATCAAAACTACCTGAGCATTCTTCTCAGCCAGACTCTGGGCACGCACCTGATTTAGCACCTCGACATCCAGTTTTCGCTCTTCCGCAACTTTCTCCAGCAAATCCTGCACAGAAAACTTGAGAATAAACTCTCTCACCTTCTCCTTATCATAAGGAATAGAAAACTGAGCAAAAGTTTCCTCAATTCCTGACAAAATCGCTTCGTAAGAGTCCAATAAAGTCCCGTCTAAATCCCAAATAAAAGCTGTTTTTTGCATTTCCTATCCTTTCAAGCTCATATAACGCTGGTAACGGTAGCGTAGAAATAACCAACGAAAACCATTATCCAAAAGGGTTCCGGCCCAAATACCGGGCAAGCCCCAACCAAGCACAATCCCCATCAGATACCCTGTTCCAATGCGGATACACCACATTCCTATACTTGTCGCATAAAAGGGAAGCCGAGCATTGCCCAAACCCTGCCAGACTGCTGTATAGATGACTGTTCCTATCGTCATAGGAGTACCAAGTAGTGAAAAAAGTGTCACTAGTACACTAGCCTCCACCGCTAGAGAATCAGTCGTATAGAGATGAGTTAGTGGTATACCCAAAGCATAGACACTAAGCGTCAAGGGCAACATGAGAAGCAGAGAAAGCCAAAAGGTTTGCTTACTCAAACTAGCTACTCTTTCCCAATTATCCTCTCCAACTGCTCGAGCTACCAGCATGACCGTTGCCGTAGCGACGCCAAAGGCAGGCATATAGTTAAACTGGGTCAAGACTTCTCCGACTGCATTTCCAGCCACTGCCTCCGTTCCAAAAGAAACAACCAAGGCAATGATCACGACATCTCCAGCCCTCATCATGAGCCGCTCTCCAGCTGCTGGCAACGCTAAGGTCAATAGTTCCTTATCTAAACCAAAAGTCGGTTTCTCAAAAGGCAACTTTAATTGCGACCATAAAATCACAAGACCTACCAAGCGAGACAGAATAGTTCCCCAAGCAACACCAGCTATCCCCATATCAAGAACAAAAATAGCTAGACTGGAAAAGAGAATATTCAAAGCATTTGACAAGAGACTAACATAGAGAGGCAGACGTGGATTATGCGTTGCACGAATCAAGGCACCAAGACTGGTCATCAAGCCCAAAAGAACAATCGATCCGCCTACCAAAGATAGATACAGTCCTCCACTCTCAACTACAGCCCTCTCCGTTCCCAATAGTCCTATCATCTCTTGCCCAGCGAAGATGGACAAAGCTCCTAAAAGGAAACTTAATAGTAAGGTAATCTTAAACGCCTCAGTCACATGATAGGCTAGCATAGATTGATCCTTCTGCCCCAAACTTTTTGAAATAACACTGGAAATAGCAGCCCCCAGAGCGATGAAAATCGCCTGGTAAATCGTGATAATATTGCCAGCTACTGATACACCCGAAATAGCTATCAAGCCCAAGTGGGCTACCAAGTAACTATCCACCATCCCCATGAGCATCTGCAAAAAGTTTTCGCCCATAGCTGGTAAGGCAATATTAAGAATGTCTTTATTTTTCTTAAACAATCCTTCCTCCTGATGAAAAGAAACTCAGTTGGTTTCCCAACCGAGTTTACTCCCTCTGTCTTAAAGTCCTAGATAAGCCTCAACCGCTGCTTGCATGTCAGCAGCCGCCACAGTTGTCTTATGACGAACAGGAGCTGTTTCAAGCCCGTCAACTGCTGGCGGCACTGCCACTCCTGAAATATCATGTAATTGAGCCAAAGCTTCAAAGTCGCCAAGCCCTGATTTTCCAGTTACAGCTTCTACTGCAACCACTGGGAACTTGTATGGACTCGCTGTTGAAGCAATCACTGTCTTAGTCACATCGCCAGTAGCCGCTTGGTATTTCTTATAAACTGCCGAGGCAACCGCCGTATGTGGATCCTCGATATAGGAATCTGACTCATAAACACGCTTGATTTCTGCCGCTGTTTCTTCCTCAGTCGCATATTCAGCTGCAAAGAGTGCAAGAATCTCTGCATCAAAGTCTGTCAATTCATATTGTCCTTGTGTATTCAAGGCATTCATGAGTTCAGCTGTCTTAACTGCATCGTTCCCCAAAAGATGGAAAATCAGGCGCTCCAAGTTTGAAGATACCAAGATATCCATAGATGGACTAGTTGTTACCTTAAACTCACGCTTCTTGTCGTAAACACGTGTCTTGAAGAAGTCTGTCAAAACATTGTTGTCATTTGAAGCACAGATCAATTTACCAACTGGTAGGCCGATTTGTTTGGCATAAAAAGCAGCCAAGATATTTCCAAAGTTTCCTGTTGGTACTGTGAAGTTGACCTGTTCACCAGCCACAATCTCACCAGTCTTAACCAACTGAGCATAGGCATAAACATAATAAACAATCTGTGGCACCAAACGACCGATATTCATAGAGTTAGCAGATGAAAATTGCAACTTGTTGGCCGCTAATCGTTCACGAAGAGCCACATCGTTAAACATATGCTTCACATTTGTTTGGGCATCGTCAAAGTTACCATCAATAGCGATAACATGAGTATTGTCGCCAGTCTGAGTGGTCATTTGCAACTCTTGTACCTTGCTGACACCATCCTTTGGATAAAAGACGATAATCTCAGTTCCAGGCACATCGGCAAACCCTGCCATAGCAGCTTTCCCAGTATCACCAGATGTCGCTGTCAAAATGACAATCTTGTTCTCTAAACCATGCTTTTTAGCGGCCGTCGTCATAAAGTATGGCAAGATAGACAAGGCCATATCCTTAAAGGCAATCGTTGAACCATGGAAAAGCTCCAAGTTATATTGTCCGTCTAATTTCACTAATGGCGCGATAGCTGGAGTATCAAATTTGCTATCATAGGCATTGTTGATACAGTAGTCCAACTCCTCAGCTGTAAAGTCATCTAAAAATGCTGACAAAACTAACTTAGCAACTTCCTGGTAAGAAGCATCTTTCAATTTGTCAAAGTCCAAATCTACCTTTGGATAAGTAAGCGGTGTAAATAAACCACCATCCGTCGCCAAACCTTGCAAAATAGCTTGGCTAGCAGTTACTGTATTATTGGCATCACGCGTTGATTGATAAACTAATGTCATTACTCTCTATCCTTTATCTATAGTCTCATCCATTATATCATGATTTTTCAGAAAATTCTCCTTTTATAAGAGAAATTATAGGCTCAATTCTCCTTTCAAAGGCTGTAAGTAGGTCATTTCTTGCTTATTTCTCATCTCCAGTCCTTC
>CAUQIK010000012.1:0-33823 GCA_963518035.1 uncultured Streptococcus sp.
TGTGATTGGCAAAAATGACAAAACCACCAATGAGACTTTCATCGATTTGTTCTTTTACACTCCTTACTTTAAGAGACATTTTTTTCTCAATCAAAGGGAGCAAGCGACTCTTCTGTTCATCAGTTAAAGGATGAGCTGACGTAATCGTCACTTCAAATCGATTTGTTTCTTTTTCAAGTCGGTTCAAGCAATCTACAAGAATATCATAAAAAAGATTTGCTCTGTGATTGTAGATAAGAACCTGGATAAAGTTTTGCAATAAAGGTGACACTGAGTCTTGGAAGAAAGAAATCGTTTTTTCCTTGTCAGACTCGTCTACTGCCACTTTTTTTAAAAAAGAAGGTAAACCTGTTTCTTCAGCAACTTGCTTGATTTGAGCTAAGTCTGAAAAGATACGGTCTTCTTCTCCTTTTTCTAAAACCAATTGGACAAAAGGCATGCTGTATTTTTCAATTACCTTTACTGTTTTCTTGTCCATTAAGCTTCTCCTAACTGATCGATATACTGATCAATGAGTTCTTTATGGGCATGACCGTCAAGGTTTTGTGAGATGATTTTACCAGCCAAGCTGATTGTCAAATCTGCTACCTCACCCTTAACGCTTTGTAAAGCTTCAGCTTTATTTTGAGCAATTTCTTGGTTCGCTTTTTCTTTCAAGCGTCCTGCTTCTAGCTTAGCATCTGCTAAAATACTAGCTTTACTTTTCTCAGCTGTTTCTTTCGCATTCTCGATGATTGTCTTAGCTTCTTTACGGCTACCAGCCAATTCATCTTCGCGTTTTTGAGCCAATACTTCTGCTTTTTGACGTGCTTGTTCAGCTCCGTCAATATCTGCTGCAATTTTTTCTGCTCTTTGTTCGAAAATGCTAGCCAAATTTGACCAAGCATATTTCTTAACCAAGACTAGCAAGAGAATAAAGGAACCAGCGATTAGTATAAAATCACCAAGTAATTCACCTACTGTTACATTCATAAACTACTCCTTTCTATTCTTCATCATTAATTTTATTTCCTAGGTACATTGAAGATAACAATGTAAATACATATGCTTGTACACAAGAAATAAAAACAGAAAATGCAGTCCAGATTAGATTTGTTCCAAAAGCAATAGGATACCAATAGAAGGCCTGATGAGAAAGTAGGACTAACATACTTGCCATCACTTCCCCTGCAAAGATATTACCAAAGACCCGCAATGCAAGTGAAAGGAGATTGGTAACTTCTTCCAAGAGATTCATTGGTGTCATAAAACCTGGTGTTACAAATGCTTTTAAATACTTTTTGATTCCACGACGACGAATTCCTTCTACGTGAGTCATTAAGATAATTGTAAAAGACAAGACCAAGTCAAATGACAAATTTGCTGTTGGTGAGGTCCAAAGATTTACACCATCTGTAGTCTGAATTCTAGCCATTAAGCCAATATTATTTGCAATGGCCATAAATAGGAATAAACAGAAATAAAAGAGAGAATAATCCTTTATCATTGGACCAAGGTTTGATTTTGTAAATCCAACAACAAAATCAAATAAATACTCTAATACATTTTGTTTTCCTGTGGGTCTCAAAGTCATATTTCGAGTTGCCCAATAAATAAAGCCAAAAATAAGTGCTACAGTCAACAAAGTCAAAACTACTATGGTTAAATTAAAGGTAACAGGACCAATATTGATGGTTGGATTAATACTTTCTTCCATCTAAAATCCTCCCTTTTTCAATTTATACTTCTTTTATTTGATGATAAATGAAAAGACAAGAGTAACGAAGAAAGTACCTTCAATAAAGGCAACCCCTAGGATCATCAAACTACGTAGTTCTGAGATGATATCTGGTTGGCGAGCAACTGATTTCAACAAACCGTTCATCAACATACCTTCACCAAGAGATACACCCATACAGGCAAGACATAGACCGAAAAATGTTAAATTCATGACGAATTCTCCTTTTAATTAAAATTTACTTACTTAGTTTAGTCCTAAAAATTGGATTTGTCAACTTTTTACTTACGTTGAAAGCGTTTAATGAAAATTATTTACAATTTTGCTATTTTTGAGTCTATTATATAGAAAACTTTGTAAAAAACTTGTAATAAATCCGTCCATTATCTAGGTCTTTCTGAAAAATAATGAAAAAATCCGAGATGAAATCTCGGATGGAAATTAATATATTTTCTTTAGCCTAATGTTCTTTTAGTAAGTAGGATTAAAAGGAAATCAACTAGAAAGCTTTAGTCTCCTGCACGCTTATTAAGCACGCACTGTGACGCTGGTTCCATCTTCCTTATAAAGATTGATAAGACCTTCTTTGAGAGCTCGAACCATGTCTCCAGCTTGAACAGGTTGTGGAACCTTGATAGTCAAGAGTTCCATTGGATTAGGAGCACGGTCGATTTTACTGCCTTTGGCATCATGTAAATCTTCGATATACGTTTCAAAATGACGGAAACCTGGGCCATAAAACTCAACTTGGTCGCCTTCGTTAATAACGTTCCGTTGACGAATAGTTGCTGTTTGTGTCGCATCATCATAAGAAACCACTTCAGCGACAAACTTATACTCAGGAATTTTACGACGAGCACCAAACAACTGCTCATTTTCAGATGGTGTACCATAGTAGAAACCTGTTGCTAATTCACGTTGGGCAACCTTCCACATCTCATCAATCAAGTCTTGCTTGATAGCTTCAAACTTCTCTGGACTCTCTAGATAAGCATCAACAGCCGCCTTGTAGCAGTTTGTTACTGTTGATACGTAGTGAATAGACTTCATACGTCCTTCGATTTTTAGACTGTCCACACCATTTTCAATCATATCTGGGATATGGTCAATCATAGACATGTCAACGGCTGACATTGAAAATTCTTCAGGAATTTCACCTTTAAGACTCTTACGTTCCTTCCCAAATGGCATATCGTAAAGGTCGTACTTCCAACGGCAAGACTGAGAGCAACCACCACGGTTAGCATCACGCATACTCATGTGATTTGAAAGCGTACAGCGACCTGAGTAGGAAATACACATAGCTCCATGAACAAAGGCTTCAATCTCAACGTCTGTACGTTTGCGAATTTCTGCCAATTCTTCCATTGAAACCTCACGCGCCAAAACGACACGAGTCAAGCCCAGTTCTTTCCAGAACTCAAGTGTTTCATAGTTAGTTGCACTTGCTTGGGTAGAGAGGTGGATTTCAAGACCAGGCGCTTCAGTCGCTGCAATCATAATCAAGGCTGGGTCAGACACGATAACTGCCGCGATTCCGATATCACGTAGTTTACGGAACCACTCACCAGCACCAGCTTCATTTCCTTCGTGCATAACCATGTTGGCAGCCACATAAACCTTAGCACCGTACTTGGCAGCAAACTGGACACCTTCTTCCATCTGTTCGAAAGTAAAGTTACCTGCACGGCTACGAAGACCATAGGCCTGACCACCGATAAAGACAGCATCCGCTCCATATTGAACAGCTACCTTTAGCTTCTCTAAAGTCCCTGCAGGTGATAAAACCTCAGGACGTTTTAATGTTTTTGTCATGTTTTCTCCTATTTGCAATATAAAAGTTTGACGTTTTTCCTTCTCATTTTATAGTAAATAAGCCATAAAATCAAGCCTAGACAGATTGTTTTGACAATTCTAATCTTTTAGATTATTAAAGCAAAAAGATTGTCAAAGAGAAAAAGCCCACAGATGTGAGCACTTTTCTAATATAGGTTAGAAAAAACTATTTCTCCACTTCTTTTTTCTTGTGTGCAAGAAATCCAAATCCACTCAAAACTCCTAGAAGTCCTAAGACTACAAGATTAGCATGATCTTCTGTACCTGTATTAGGCAATTCCTCTCTCTTACTTGCTACAGAAGTCGGAATTTGTGAAGTTTCTTTTGTCGATTGTTCAGTTGGTGTCTTTGATTTTGGTACTTCTACTTTTGGCGTTTCAACCTTTGGTGTTTCAACTTTTGGTGTTTCAACCTTTGGTGCCTCAACCTTTGGCGTTTCAACCTTTGGTGTTTCAACTTTTGGTGTTTCAACTTTTGGTGTTTCAACCTTTGGTGCCTCAACCTTTGGCGTTTCAACCTTTGGCGTTTCAACCTTTGGTGTTTCAACCTTTGGTGTTTCAACCTTTGGCGTTTCAACCTTTGGTGTTTCAACCTTTGGTGTTTCAACTTTTGGTGTTTCAACTTTTGGTGTTTCAACTTTTGGTGCCTCAACCTTTGGTTTCGTACCTACTGTGATAACTTCTTCTACTGCTTCTTCAGTAATCGTGGTTGGTTCATTCGGTGTTACTGCACCTGTATTAGGATCCAAGGTATAAGTTGTCGTAGTAGTTGTCTTACCAGCTTTACCAAGTTTTGTTACTTCACGATAATCTTTATCTTTTGTATTATCTTCTACATAACGTGTTGTATATGGAATGGTGGTTTCTACAACTGTTGGTTTCGTACCTACTTTAACCACTTTTGGTACCATAGGAGTTTCTTTTTCAGTCGGCTCACCGTCAGTTACTGTACCATCAAGTTCATTCACAATTTTAGGTGTTGTAGTTACAATTTTACCTTCGCTACCGTTCGATTCAACAATTTCCGTACCATAGTCGATTGTTTTGTCTTCTACATAAGTTGTCGTAATTGGAATTTTTGTTTCTGTTTCTACAGGTGGTAAGTTGTTCTCATACTTCTGTTTATACACATAGGTAATGACAGTTTCACCTTTTATAATCTCAGTAATATCCTGTTTATCTTGTTCTTTAAAGGTGTAACGCTTGTTTTCAAAGTCCAAATCGGTCGGATGAGTTAATGTAATTTGCTCCCCTACTGCTTTTACCTCACTTGTAACAGACGGTCTAATCTCAGCACCTTGTTCATCGACAAACTTTTGAGTAACCTTACCTTTATGTTGAACCTCTGTATAAGTCACCAAATGATAGTCACGAGATACACCGTTCAAAGCCTTATCTGGATCTATTATCTTAACCTTAGGAATCTTATTGGTGAAGGTATTTTGACTTAAATAAGCAGATATTTGTCCTCTTGGCATACGCGCATTTAGATAATTACTTGATGAAATCGTATTTTCACCTATAAGAGAATTTTCTCTCCTTAACTCGTATAGTACCTGTCCTGTTGAGCCAATAGGTGACCTTAATTCGAACTCTTTAATTTTTTTCTCAGGTACATCTGATGGTTTAATTACAGATTCACCACCGAAAGCTTGTTCATTTAATATTGTAGAGAGTAATTTATCTAACGGAATTTCTTGGCCTTTAGCATCTTTATAAGTAAATGTCTTAGTGTACTTAACTAAGTCCGATTGACCTGCAACCCGTCTAGATAAATTCTTAACGAAAATTTCTTGTAAAATTGCTTGACCACGAATAATTGCATAGACTTTCGTTTCCTCAGGTAAAGTGTAATTCAAACGGAGACTTGTATCAATACTTGCAACACCATATTTAGATGTTAATACACTGGTTGGATCTAGATTCACTGTGTAAGTAAAAGTTTCACCATTTTTCGCTTCTACAATATATCCGTTATAGCCAACACTACTATCCTTAGCCCTAAGTTTCTCCAATCCCGGAAGATTAGCTGCTCCAGTTTTAACAGTTACGTGTGGGTCAGTCGTAGTCACATCATGACCTAAAGCATCTGCAACGCCCTTTCTAGTTCTTACATCGACTGAGCCCGTATTTAAATAATGAACTTCACCCTCAGAAGAAGTAAAATTACTGAGTGTCATTTCTTTATTAACATCATCGGACGCTAATCTTGAATTCACTTGACTTGCAATCTTATCTTTTACGTTGACATAATTTGCAATAAGGTGATTATTTTTAATCTCCTCAATCTTAGCTCTATCTGCTTTCACTTGTTCTTGTTCAGCTTTTGCAGACTCTAAATCACGAATTTGAGCATCTACTTTTTCTTCAGCAGTTGCGCGTAAATGTGTAACCTCAGAAGAACTATTTGCAACACCTACATTTTCAGTGGGTGTTTCTGTAACCTTAACCCCTAAAGCTTTTACTTCTTCAACTTTAGCTTTTAACTCAGTTTCTTTTACCGTATGTGTTGTACTTGTTTCATACTCACTTTGAACCACAGTTTCGCTAGGTGGAGTCTGTGCTGCATTAGGAGGTGTACTTGAATTTGGTTGTTCATCAGCGCTTACAATCCCATTTAAAAATAAACTCCCTAAAGCAGTCGTTAGGATAATACCACTTAACAAACCGAACTTAGTTTTACGGAGATAGCCATGACCTTTTTCTTGTTTTACTGCTTTATGCAAGAGAAACACCAACTTTCATTTATTTATGTTGTTAATATTATTACATAATTAACTAAAAAAGTAAAGGTATCAACTCAAGAATTGAATACAATAAATTTATAAAAACTTCCTAACCACTGAACTAGAATTTTCTACAATTCAAAAACCAACATCAGAACGGATTGATACTGATACGAAATAAAAAACAAAATGACTCTTTATATATCTATAGTAGGATTCAAGACAGATTATTTATTTCTTAATCGATATATAAAAGAAATCCTGATTAAACTGTCTCTAAAACTTAAGAAATCAAGGATATGATAAAAAGAATGGATATCAGTATATCTATTTTTACCATCTCAAAAGTAGATTCAGAGAATATGACTGTTCTCTTATGATGAGACTTTGGAGGCAACTATTCTGTCTTGTTTTATGAAAGAATAGCTTAACCTTTTACTTAAAATATTCAGCTAAAAAAAGAGAGAACAATTTTGTTCTCTCGAAATCCTTATTTTTCATTTACTATAAGAGTAAAGTATTTATAGCTTTACTCCCACTCTACTGTTGCAGGTGGTTTACTTGTAATATCATAGACGATACGGTTAACATGATCAACTTCATTTACGATACGTACTGAGATTTTTTGAAGGACTTCCCAAGGAATCTTTGCAAAGTCAGCTGTCATACCATCGATAGAGGTGATAGCACGGATTGCAATTGTGTAGTCGTACGTACGACCGTCACCCATAACACCAACTGAACGAACGCCTGTGTTAACTGTGAAGTATTGCCAGATATCGCGGTCAAGACCTGCTTTAGCAATTTCTTCACGAAGAATAGCGTCTGATTCACGAACAGTTTCTAGTTTCTCTTCAGTGATTTCACCCATGACACGGATAGCAAGTCCTGGTCCTGGGAATGGTTGTCGCCATACGATGTGGTCTGGCATGCCAAGTTCTGTACCAAGGGCACGAACTTCATCTTTATAGAGAGTGTTGAGTGGTTCAATCAATTCAAACTGCATGTCTTCTGGAAGACCACCCACGTTGTGGTGTGACTTGATAGTTTGAGCTGTATCCGTACCAGACTCGATAACATCTGTATATAAAGTTCCTTGAGCAAGGAATTTCACATCTTTGAGCTTGCTTGCTTCGTCATCAAATACATACACAAATTCGTTACCGATGATTTTACGTTTTTGTTCAGGGTCAGAAACGCCAGCAAGTTTATCAAGGAAACGTTTAGCAGCGTCTGCTTTGACGATATTCAAACCAAACTTACCACCAAGCATGTCCATAACTTGGTCCGCTTCTCCTTTACGAAGAAGACCGTGGTCTACGAAGATACAAATCAATTGATCGCCAATAGCCTTTTGGAGAAGAACCCCAACGACAGATGAGTCAACCCCACCTGAAAGGCCAAGAAGGACACGTTTATCACCGACGGTTTCACGAATTTTTTGGATCTGCATATCGATGAAGTTATCCATTGACCAGTCGCCTTTAGCCTTACAAATGTTAAGGGCAAAGTTACGAAGGATATCATTTCCGTATACAGAATGGCGAACTTCTGGATGGAATTGGATACCGTAAATGTGTTTATCTGGATTTTCGATGGCTGCGTATGGACAGTCAGCTGATGTACCAGTACGAACAAAGTCAGCAGGAATCTCGGTAACTGCATCGCCGTGGCTCATCAATACAGTCTGTTCATCAGGGGTTGATTCAAAAAGCGCTGATGGTGTGTGAGTTAGGGTTGATTGACCGTATTCACGATTTCCAGCATCACCTGCAGGAACAACTTTTCCTCCAAGTTTATGGGTCAATAACTGCATACCATAACAGATTCCCAAAATTGGAATTCCAAGTTCGAAGATTTCTGGGTCAATATCGAATGAACCATCTTCATATACAGAGTTTGGACCACCTGAAAGGATGATTCCTACAGGATTGATTTCACGAACTTCAGCAGCTGAAATTTTATGGCTTTTTAGTTCTGAAAAAACACCAATTTCACGGATGCGGCGTGAAATCAGCTGGTTGTATTGGCTACCATAGTCCAATACGATGATTTTTTCTACATCTTGCAAATCAGTTGAAATGTTGCTCATCTTTTTCCTTTCTCAAAAGAAATATCTTTTTTCAATATTCTATCACAAATAAGGGCGAATTACCAACTAAACAAGGCGAAGTTTGACTTTTTCTAGTTTATTGGGGTACAATAGAGAAAAGATAGAAATGAAGTGAAAAATATGCTACCCGCTTATATGAAAATCCATGATCAGATTAAAAAGGATATTGACGAACATCGTTGGGCCATTGGTGAGAGACTTCCCAGTGAAAGAGATTTAGCAGAGCAGTTTGCGGTCAGTCGCATGACCCTCCGCCAAGCTATTTCCCTCTTGGTCGAAGAAGGAGTTTTAGAGCGCCGTGTAGGAAGCGGCACCTTTGTATCCAGTACACGTGTACAAGAAAAGATGAGAGGGACAACCAGTTTTACTGAAATTGTTAAGTCCCAAGGTAAAGTTCCCTCTAGCCAGCTCATTTCCTACAGAAAAACCATTCCCAATGAGCAGGAAGTTGCCAAGCTAGGAATTTCTCCAACGGAAAATATTATCCGAATGGAACGTGTTCGCTATGCCGACCAAGTCCCTCTGGTTTATGAAGTTGCTTCTATTCCTGAAAAATTCATTAAGGACTTTAAAAAAGAAGAAATCACCAGTCATTTCTTCCAGACTCTACAAAAACATGGCTACCGTATAGGCAAATCTCAACAGACCATCTATGCTCGTCTTGCCAAGGAAAAAATTGCTCACTATTTGGAAGTTGAAAAAGGACATGCTATTCTTGGTTTGACTCAGGTTTCCTACCTAGAAGATGGTACTGCATTTGAATACGTAAAAAGTCAGTATGTAGGCGAACGCTTTGAATTTTATCTTGAAAATAATTAGATTACTATGCAAAAACTCTCTGTCACGGACAAAGAGTCTTTTTTATTTTTCTAAAAGTAAATCTTTCAACGAAATCAAAGTTACTGCAATTAAAATCATTGCCATACCAAGAAAATCAATGGGATAAAATTGTTCATTCATGATTAGGAAGGCAAAGAAAACCGCCGAAATTGGCTCAATTGAAGCCAACAAACTTGACTTAACTGGTCCAATCAGACTGGCTCCTTTTAAGAACGCTGTATAGGCAAAGACAGTCCCGATAAGGATAATGCCCGCAAAAGCAAGGAGAAAATCAAGACTAGTCGGTATATTGGCCTGTAGAACCCCTGTAAAAGGAAGGGCGACCAAACCAGCTATGACCATTCCCACACCAATGACCAAACTGCTACCCCACTTCTTAATCAAGGTTATGGGCAAAATGATATACAGGGCGTAAGTCAGAGCAGAAAAGAGACCCCAGAACAGACCTGCAGGTGTCATAGATAACTGGTCCAACTGCCCATGTGTTGCGATCAGGAAGGTTCCTCCGATGGCTAATATGATAGAAACAATCTCTCCCAGTGTCGGCGCCACCTTATCCTTGATACAGTTATAAATTAAAATCCCAACAGGACAAACATACTGAAGCACCGTCGCGGTTCCTGCATTGGTCTCCTGAATAGCAGTTAGATAGGCAAATTGATTGAGGAAGAGACCAATTAGAGCAAAAATGAGAAGAGACAGCAAACTCTTTCTATCCTTTAAAAAGGCCAGCATTCTATCCTTTGCAGTAGCATAAGCCAAGACCATGAGAATCCCACCAGCGATTAAAAGACGCAAGTTGGTCAAAACCAGGGCCGAAATTCCGTGCGCCATCAGGTATTGGCCACTCGTTCCTGACAAGCCCCAAGCAATCCCAGCCACAACTGTTAATAGAGTCCCTTTTAAACTGTTTGACATGTCTCTCCTTACTCTTCTTTACGAATCAAGTCCATCACTTGATTGCGGTCTACAATCCATTGAGCCCTCTCATCCTTTTCATAGGTACGATTCGATAGGAAAATAGCCGCTTCTTGCTTCTGGCGATTCCACATGATAAAGGTACCTGTATAGCCCGTATGGTCTAGCCAATCTCCTTCCAAATTCCATGCCAAAGAACGTTCCCTGTCATCCAAAGGAGAAAAATTTTGACTCAAATCTCTTGCAAAATCATCTGCTAAATAGTGTTCTAAAAAGATTTGTAAATCCTTTACAGTCGAAAACAAACCAGCACTACCAGCATGTCTGCCTAGGAGGCGAGCCTTGGGATCATGTACCATGCCTGCCTCTACACCTCTAACCGTTGGAACAGCAAGCTCAACAGGTCCAAATTGGGTTTCCGTCATTCCCCAAGGTTTCCAAACTTGCTCCTGTAAAATCACATCCAAGTCTTGATTAAAGATTCTTTCCAAGATAAAACCTAACAGCAAAAAATGGACATCCGAATAAAGAAAGGCTAGCTGATTTCGTCTATTGAGATGAAACATAGCTTCCTTTAATTCTGAATCTGTTAAAAGATCACGATTGGGAATAAAAGGATCAAGGTCTGTAGCATGAGTTAAGAGCTGACGAATAGTAATATCTGGATAATCACTCTCAGCTAAAAAATCGGTTACTGGTATGTCAATATCTAATTGACTTCTTTCCCACAAGAAGGTAAAAACAGTACCTACCCCAACAACCTTGCTGACACTAGCTAGGTCATAAAGCAGTTCTGTCTCAGTATCCAAGCCATGCTCTGGATCACTCTGGCCTAAATAGAACTCCGTCCATTGATTATCCTTAAAATACGTAAAAGAGGCTCCGGGATAAATCCCTGCCTCGATTTGTTCTTCTATTTTTTTAATAATCTTGGTCCACTTCATACTTCTTCAAACCACAATTCAACATTATTTCTATCTTTACCAAGGAAGAATTTTTCAGACTTAGGAATAAAATATTCGGTAGACTCAAATTTCTTGCGAAGACTTGCTATATCTAGTTCATTGACCAAGAACTTGAGCATAGATAAGTCCCAAGTAGCCGTATTGTCCACAGTCAAATCTTGACCCTGAGCTGGGATAAAATCAAGTGACACCCCAATTTCAGATACTTCCAAGAAACTTTGGACATCAGTTGGGAGATGTAATTCCATAGAAATCTCAAATTTACTTAAAGAAATTGACTCCAGATCTGTTTGAAATTCAGGATTTTCTTCTACTTCTACTAGACTTTCTCTATCATCTTCCGCATGAATCAAAATCAAATCATCTTCTGGTGAGAAAATTTCAAAAGCGTAGCCATTTTGGCCCTTATATAATTGATGAATCGAATCTGTTTTAGCTAATAAGGCCTCGATTTCTAAGGGATTTTCCACCTTGATAATCAATCTAGCTAGTTTCTTTCTTCCCTCTACCTTACGAGTGCGCATACTTGGAGCTTCTTCTAAAACCAGCTTTTCTAGACCTGTTTGATCACCTAGTGACAGAAAGGCTGATTCTTCTAACAAGGCCTTCATGCCAAGGGTTTCAATATAAAATGTTTCATTTAATTTTCTATTATTAACTTTTAAAGTAGGAATAATCCGTACAATCTGATTTACATTCATAAACTCCTCCAACTCTTTTATTTTAAAGGATTTTAGAATTTTTTACAAGAAATTATGCTCAGATTTACCTTTTTTTCGTAAAATTTCATCTAAAAAACCGAGGATTTCCTCGGTTTCAATTTCTTATAGGTAAAGGAATTTGAAGATAGCTACTGCCGCAATTGCTGCTGCGATCGGTGCTACTACTGGTACCCAAGAATACCACCATTTTGAATCACCTTTGTGCTCACCAAGAACTGATTTTGGAAGGAAAGCATGAAGGAGACGTGGTCCCAAGTCACGGGCTGGGTTCAAGGCAGGCCCTGTAGGTCCACCAAGTGATGTTACCAAAGCCATAACAAGGAATCCAAGTGCCAAGTGAGCAATTCCAAGACCAGAAGTCATAAATGGCGCTACTTGTTCTTTAGCTTGGTCAAGTGCTGCTGTTACTTGTTCTTGAGGAATGGTTTGACCTTGAGTAGTTGCTTGTGCAACTTGAGCATTAATAGCCGCTTGTGCTTTTGATACTAGTTCAGCACCAAAGAAGTTTTTAGTCATACCAAGGGCTGCAAAGAAAAGAACAAATGAACCGACAAACTCATTTACAAAACCATTAACAGTTGCTGCAAAATGTGATTCTTTTGTACCATTATCCAAACTTGAAATTGTTGAGAAAGTACCCAAGATGTTGTTTGGATTTTCAGTTTTCAAGTAGTATGGGCGGTGTGTTGCCACAACCAAGGCTTGACCAAAGATAGCACCCAAAACTTGTGCGATGATATAAGGCGCAACTTGTGCCCAAGGGAAGAGACCGCTGATTGCAAGTCCAAGAGTGAAGGCTGGGTTGATGTGGTTTCCAGATACGTTACCAAACATCAATGCTGGGATCATAACCCCCATACCATAACCAACAGCGATAACGATCCAGCCACTTTGGTGACCTTTCGTACCTTTAAGTTCAACGTTGGCAACTGCACCATTTCCAAGAATGATCAAAATAGCAGTGGCCAAAAATTCAGTGGCATATTTAATTGCCCATGTGAAATCCATTTGATAGATTCTCCTTAAAATTTTTTAGACAATCCTTATTCTATCAATTTTTATATCTTTTAGCAACAGGTTTTCTAAAAGAATATATGGGAAAGCGGTTTTATTTCTCTTATTGAAACAAAAGGATTAAGGAGGTGCATTTCCTTAATCCGAGAGTTCTTATTCTTGACGTTGTCCGAAATCAGCAATCATCTGCTCCATTTCTTGTCGACTCGGAGTTGTCAGCATATAAAGGTAATCCCCTTGAAGTTCCGCAAAGGCCGCTGGCATGATTTTTTTAACCTTGAACTGATGGCTGTATTTGGCAAGCAAGTCCTCCTCAGAATAGACATAGTGAGCATTCGCACGACGGGATGTAGCTAAACAAAACTGAGGTTCAAATTCTGACGCTGGGAACTCTTCTCCTGCGACAATAGCTGCATATCCACGATAGAGGTCCAAGGAATGAGCAAAGTTATAAACATCAATGGTAAAACCACCTGCAGGGCGGTTATTGTACTCAATAGCAATGTAGTCGTCCCCTTCGCGGAAAAACTCAATATGGAAGAACCGTTCTTTCATACCAAATTCTTTGACAATTGCCTCACCATATTTACGTAATTTAGGATCCATATCCTTGAGAACGTAATAAGAATTGTCCATCTTGTAAATCATGAGATCAAGCGGTGTATAGGCGTAGTCAAAGGTTGTTGAAAAGACAATTTTTCCGTCCTTATCCACAAGACCATCAAAGGTACAGATTTCGCTGGAAGTGACAAATTTCTCAAAGAAATAAACAGTTGAATGATCCCACTCAGTCTTGAAGTGATTGATATCGTCTTCTGTCTCAAGCTTAAAGGTGGCGGCTGCTCCCACTCCATTGTCAGGTTTGGCAATCATTGGAAGGCCGATTTCATTCACAGCTTGATCCACATCTGCTTCCGTCTTGATAACAGCTCCAGGTACCACTGGGACACCTGCTTTTTTGAAGAGTTTCTTCATTTCAGACTTAAATTTCGTCTTTTTGAGATCCTCTGGTTTGGCACCAAAGACATTGAATTGTTCTCTGAGTGTTGCATCCAGCTCAAGCCAGTATTCATTATGAGACTCGATACGGTCAATTGGACCATGTTTATAAAAGAGAAAAGCAACTGCACGTTTGACTTCATCTATATTTTCAAGATTATCTACGCGGAAATACTCGGTCAGGCTATTGCGTAAAGGTTCATCCAATTGCTCGTAAGGTTCTTGCCCAATTCCCAAGACTGTGATGCCTTTATTAGCTAGCTCAATTGTAAACTGTTGAAAATTTTGCGGATAGTAGGGAGAAATAACAAGGTAATTCATAGGTAACTCCTTTTATAGATACAGGTGTCCAAGAAAATAGGGCATTTGTTTGCGCCACCATTCCCAGTCATGGGCGACATCGTGTCCCCATTCAGCAAACCAGGCTGGAATTTGTTTCTGGTCAAAGGCTTCTTTAAGCTTGTAGAAAGACGGTAGGCCGTCTTGTTCCCAGGCTCCAAGCCCCGTACACAGCACAATCTCTGCCTGACGGTAACGATCGATAAACCAGCCGTCGTTCTGATTCCAGATATAATCTACTGGCGAGTTTTGGTAAATGGCATCGTCATTGTAGTAATCACCGACAAAGAAACGTGCGTCGTAAACACCACTAAGAGCAATCACCTTGGTAAAGACATCTGGATGTTGGAGGAAAAAGTTGACAGCATGGTAGGCGCCCATCGAGCAACCTGTCGTCATCATGCCATCAAACCAACCTGTCTTATGCTTGATAAAAGGAATAGCCTCTTCAATCACATAGCGTTCATAGGTACGATGCATTTCCGCTTGGTCGTGCCCATTTTTCCAAGTGGCCAACCAGCTCTCACTATCTACACTGGATAGGGTAAAGAACTGAACACGGCCTTCCTCGATAAAGGAAGCACAGGCATCAATCATGCCAAAATCATAGTATTCATTGTGACTACCACCTGATGAAGCAAAGACCACAACTGGAATCCCAGCATGACCATAACGGTTAAGGTACATTTCACGGTTAAGATTGCTACTCCAGTGGCTAAGATGTTCAATATGCATATTTTCTCCTTTCTTACTTTACCAGTTTTCTGCAAAAAATCTCAGACAGTCTGGTAAATTCTCCGACCAAGGGATTTCACTATGGATGGCACCAGATTGAACTTTCAAGACAAGATTATCTAAGTGTACCCCACCTGCTATCAAATCATAGTAATAGCGAAGAGACGAATCGATATATGCTTGTTTGATATTACCAGCCATCAGGGTCTTGTCCGTATCATCTGCTTCTTCTGTTCCAACATAGATAAAGATACGCTGGTCAGGCGATAGTTGCTGACGCTCAATATAGCGGTTAAAGGCTTCTTGGTGAAGCCAGTTGGCAGATGAAAAGACCCCTAGACATCCAATTTGGTCTTGGTATTCCAAACCGATAAACTGGGTAATATTGCCTCCTAGTGAAGACCCAATCATAGCCGTATGCTGGCGGTCAGCTTTGGTACGGTAGGTCTCATCGATAAATGGCTTGACCACCTCCATGATAAACTCAGAATATTCCACACCCTTACCGCCAAACTGCTGCCCCGGAATAGGAGATTCTTGGAACTTCCAAGCCGCATACTCATTCATCCGCCCCATACCATCATTATCAATGGCAACGACAATCATGCGACTGATATCAGGATTACGCTTAATAGCTGGGATAATCTTCCATGAATGGCCAATGAAAGACTCTTTACTATAAAAAACATTTTGCCCATCATGAAAGTAAACAACAGGATAGGAACGATCCGTGTCTTTCTCATAATCTTTAGGCAAAAGAACACGTACACGGCGTTCCTTACCTGTATAAGGAACCTTGAGTTTGTGTTCTTTCATTTTTAAATAAAAGTAGGATTGATTCATTGTCAGAAAACTCTCTATATTCAAAATTTTATTTTATTATATCACAATTATAGAAAAAAAGTTAGTTTTGCTTCCATTTTTGGAATTAAAAACTAACTTTTTCATCTATTTTTCTAAATTCTTCTGGATTTTCTGATTAGAGGAGATTGTCAATCAAGTCATCCACTTCATCTTTTTCAGCCTGCGGTGTAATCTCAGTAATCATGATTCCATCCACAGCTCGCTCAACTAAACCTTCAACATCCATACGTGCTTCATACTGCTCTGCATTCTTAATCTTAGGATTAGTCTTTGGGCGATCTGGTGCAAAAATGGTACAACAGTCTTCAAACGGTTGGATTGAAATGTCAAAGGTATCGATTTCCTGAGCAATGTCAATGATTTCCAACTTATCCATTGTCACAACTGGACGGATGATGGGAGTGTTGGTAACTGCATTGATAGCCTGCATGCTCTCCAAGGTTTGGCTGGCTACTTGACCTAGGCTTTCCCCATTGATGATAACTAAACCATTTCGTACCTCACGAATACGATCTGTAATACGCATCATAAAACGTCGTGTCAAGGTCATGAGGTAGGCTTCTGGCGCTTTAGCCTTGATTTCCTCTTGAATCTCTGTAAAAG
Source organism: uncultured Streptococcus sp. (assembly GCA_963518035.1). Taxonomy (GTDB): domain Bacteria; phylum Bacillota; class Bacilli; order Lactobacillales; family Streptococcaceae; genus Streptococcus. Next base: position 16,391 of record CAUQIK010000012.1, read on the forward strand.
GAACCTCGATAAACTGGATATTTCCACCAAACTTGGTCAATTTACGGGTCAAATCTTGGGCTTTCTTGAGAGCGCCTGGACTAGTATAAGGTGGGCTGGCAAAGTGAACGGCCTCAATATCTACCCCACGCTTAAGAGCAAGATAACCTGCTACAGGTGAGTCAATCCCTCCTGACAACATGAGCATCCCTTTACCTGAAGTTCCAACTGGCAAACCACCAGCCCCACGAATGGTTTCATAAGAAAGATAGGCTGCTTCTTCACGGATTTCCACCTGAAGATTGATGTCAGGACTTTTCATTTGAGCTTGCACATTTGGAATGGCTTCGAAAACAGCTCCTCCAAGTGTTTGATTGAGTTCACGACTATCCAACTCAAAGTTGTGGTCGCTACGCTTGCTAGAAATTTTAAAGGTCATGCCATCCTTGTAGATGTCCTGCATAATCTCTTGGACAGAAGACTTCAGAACTTCTACAGATTTTTCAACCTTATAAACAGGGGAAAAGTTTTGAATTCCAAAAACTTGTTTGAGCGATTCTGCTACTGCTGTGTAATCTGCTCCATTGAGGTAAGCGTGGGCACGGTCACGATCTGCTGTTACCTTAACTTGGGGATAGATAGACAAAACGTCTGAAATATTATTGCGAAGTTTATTGATGAAACGCATACGGTTTTTGCCTTTGGTTGACAGCTCACCGTAGCGAATCATAATTTCTGAATACTGCATGAATGCTCCTATCTTACTTTTCTAGTTTGATTGTAAATCAATTTTAACTTGGTCAAAAACTGCTCAATCTGACTCATATCATTTTCAAGGTCTAGGCTTAAACGTACAGCTGACTGGGCCTTATCCTTGTCCACTCCCATGGCAATCAAAGTCCCTGCAGGCTTCCCTGCCTTGGATGAACAAGCAGAGGTCGTTGAGATGAAAATATCATAGTCTTCAAAGGCATGAACAATGACTTCACCGCGAACACCCTTGATTCCAAAAGTCAGAATATGAGGGGCAAAGTCTTCCTCATCTGAAAAGACAAAAATATCTGGATAGTCCAGAAGGGCTTGGCGAATCACTGCCTTCATCTGCCCAGTCTTGCTAGTAAAGAAACCTAGCTTTTCCATAGACAAACGGAGAGCCTTGGCTGTCGCTGCAATCCCTGCTACATTTTCAGTTGTCGAACGGTAATCACGTTCCTGACCACCACCTGTCAAAAGAGGCGTAATCTTCTTGCCAGACTTGATATAGACAAAACCAACACCACGAACTCCGTGGAACTTGTGACTAGAGAAAGTCGCAAAATCCACTCGTTCTGTCAGATACTTTTCAGTCGGAATCTTGGCAAGTGCCTGAACCGCATCAACGTGGAAGGAAATAGTCGGCTTGTCTGCTAACAGTTCTGAAATAGCCTCAATGGGCTGAACAGAACCGATTTCATTGTTCACAGCCATGACGGAAACGAGGGTCGTATCAGGTCTTATCAAATCTGCTAACGCTTTAACATCCACAAATCCTTTGTTATCAACTGGAGCAAAATCCACTTCAAATCCTTGACTTTTTAACCAGAGGGCTGACTCTTTGACTGCCGGATGTTCAATGGATGATACAATGATGTGCTTTCCAAACTGGGCTTTTTCAAAGGCCACACCCTTGATAACCCAGTTATCTCCTTCTGTCCCACCAGAAGTAAAGAAGATTTCCTCACTTTTCTTACCGATTAAATCCGCAATCTGTTGGCGGGAAGCATCTAAGATTCGTGTTGCCTGGTCTCCCAAACGATGAAGACTAGATGGATTTCCTAAAATTTTTGAAGACACCTGCATATAAGTTTCAAGGGCTTCAGGATAGGGCTTGGTCGTCGCCGAATTATCAAAGTAAATCATGTTTTCTCACACTTTCTAAAATCACTCCTTCTATTGTATCATGAAACGGAGCCTGCGACAAGAAAGGGCAATTCCTCTTTTTTTAAGATTTTTTTAAAGAAATGCGGTATAATAAATTTTAATTAAAGGAGAGAATGTATGTCTAATTATCGTAGAACTTCAAAACCAAAAACAGAACACATCAAAAAAGGCTTCACGGTCTTTCAAAAAACCGTCGCGACTATCGGTAGTATTCTTGGCTTGATTACCGCTAGTATCACTATCATGAACGCCTTGGATAATAACAAAAATACTAAAAAAGAACCTACGACAAGCCAGACGACAACAATTGTCAAAGAAATTCAAAAGGAATCCCCTCAGGAAAACACTAGTCCTAATAAGGAAAATAACACTTCTCAAGAAAAACCACAACAAGAAGAAACACCAAAATCCAGCGTCAAGGAAGAAACAAAAGAAGAGCAGAAAACAGCAACTCAGGATTCTTCTACTCCTGCTCCAAGTAAGCCTACTACTGAAAACGAAAAACAGTCCAATACCCCAACTTCAGAAAATAAAAGTAATCAATAGCCAGTAAAATAGCTTCCCTCCAAACTTGGAAAGAAGCTATTTTTTTATTGTTGTAAAACTTTTCTTGGTTTGGTACCTTCAGCTGGACCAATTACACCTGCCATCTCAAGCTCTTCCATAAGGCGGGTCGCACGGTTAAATCCAACTGATAAACGACGCTGAATCATGGATGCACTAGCTTTCTGTGTCTCGATAACCAAAGCCTTGGCTTCCTCAAAAAGCGGATCTCCACCAGTTTCACCATCTGAAAATTCACCTTCATTTTCAGAAACCTCACCTGGATCAAAACTCTCATCGTAGTCCGCATCTGCCTGAGCCTTAATGAAGTTTACGATGCGCTCGACATCATCATCCGAGATAAAGGAGCCTTGGAGACGAACTGGATGATTTTCATCGATTGGTTTAAAGAGCATATCTCCTCGACCAAGCAGTTTCTCAGCTCCATTTTCATCCAAGATGGTGCGCGAGTCTGTACCTGATGATACCGCAAAAGCCACTCGAGATGGGACATTGGCCTTGATCAGACCAGAGATGACATCAACGGATGGACGCTGGGTTGCAAGAATCATGTGGATACCTGCAGCACGCGCCTTCTGTCCGAGACGAATGATAGCATCTTCCACTTCCTTGCTGGCTACCATCATAAGGTCAGCCAACTCATCCACAATCACGACAATAAGCGGTAGCGGAATTTGCTTGTACTTAGACTGAGCATTAAACTCTTCTACCTTGGCATTAAAACCTGCAATATTCCGAACTCCTACCTTTGCAAAGAGTTCATAACGATTTTCCATTTCATCCACGACCTTTTGCAAAGCCTTGCTGGCCTTACGTGGATTGGTCACGACTGGAATCAAGAGGTGGGGAATATCATTGTAAACAGACAACTCAACCATCTTGGGATCGACCATCATAAATTTAACTTGGTCAGGTCTCGCCTTCATGAGGATGCTAGCGATAATGCCGTTAACAGCTACTGACTTCCCTGAACCCGTTGAACCTGCGACGAGCAAGTGGGGCATTTTGGAAAGGTCAAAAGCTCTTGCAGTGCCATTAACAGCTTTCCCTAAAGGAATTTCCAAGAGATTTTCTGCTTTTGTTTGAGATTGTTCCCATAGTTCGCGGAAAGAAACTGTCGCAATTTCAGAGTTGGGTACTTCGATTCCGACCAGGGATTTCCCAGGAATTGGTGCTTCAATTCGAACATCCTTGGCTGCCAAGGCTAGAGCGAGGTCATCTGCTAGATTGGAAATGCGGTTAACCCGTACACCGACTGCTGGCTTGACTTCATACTTGGTCACTGACGGCCCAATTTCAGCCCGTTCAACCGTTACCTTAATACCAAAACTAGCAAAAGTTTCTTCTAGGATTTTGATGTTTTCTCGAACAATCTTCTTCTCTTTCGACTGGTCTTTGGGTTTATCTGGGGCAAAGAGTTGTAAGCTTGGAAGTTTGTATTCAAGGGCTTCCTTTGCTAAAAAATCGACCTGAACATCTTCATCATCAGAGCCATCTTCCTGTTCAGCGAATTCAAGTTCAGCTTGAGGCAAGATGATCTCTGGTTCTACCCACTCTTCTTCTGGAACAGATGGAACGTCAAGCACAACATCTTCTGTCAGAATTTCACCCGTTTCCATATCAACAGGAGGCATATCGAGTAAGGCTTTTTCAGCCTCTTCTTTTTCTAATCTAGCCTCTTCCTCAGCCTTTTGACGAGCTTTTTCTTCCTGTTTGACAAAGCGTTCCTCTTTTCGACGCTCATGCCCTTCCCGCCATTTGGCAAAGCCTCTACTGAACAATTCAGCAATATCGTAAACAGACCAAGGACTGACTAGGAGAGCACCCACTAAAATCAAGATAGAACCAATAAAGTAAGTACCGATATTTGAAAAGAGAAAGGCGATTGGTACATAGAGTCCAACACCAATCAAGCCTCCACCAGCAAAACTGGTCGTTCGAAAACCAGTCAAATCAGTCACAACCTGAGACATAGTTCCTTTTAGAACGGACTTGTCCAAACCATATTTCCAAACCAAGTAGGCTTCAAAAATCAGGAGCAAGCCCGCAAATATAGTGAAGAAGCCAGATAGGAAGCCTTCCTGTTTTCGTATCCACTTGAAAAAGAAGAGATAGATTAATAGGCCGAATATTGCCAGATAAGCTAGGCTACCCACCAGCAAGCGAATTAGATTGTAAAGGGTTATACCTGCAGCCCCTAATTTGAAGGCTGCGAAAATCAATAAAAGCGCGATTCCCAACGAAATCAACATTCGTTGAATCGCTTCTTTTCTTTCGAGTTCTGCTTTAGACGGTCTCCGTCTTGTTTTACTTGTATTCTTGTTTGCCATTCTTCTATTATACCATATTTCACAGGCATTTCGGAAAGAGAAAAAGACTGCACCAAACGGTCCAATCTTTTCATTTTCTATCTAAGTTTTATGCTTGTGGTTTGCGTAGGTAACCATAGACCACACCACTTACAATTGCTCCTACTAAGACAGAAACGAGGTAAAGGAGAGCATTAGAAGTAAGGGCGATAACGAAGATTCCTCCGTGTGGCGCCATGAGTTTGATACCAGTAAGACCAACGAGTCCACCTGCTACTGCTGAACCAAGGATGAAGCTTGGGATCGCACGAGCTGGGTCAGCGGCACCAAATGGAATCGCTCCCTCAGTGATAAATGACAAGCCCATGATGATGTTTGTCAAACCAGAGTTGCGTTCTTCTTTGGTAAATTTATCTTTGAAAAGAAGGGTTGCGACAAAGATAGCAAGTGGTGGAACCATTCCTCCAGCCATAACTGCTGCCATAGCTACAGAACCACCTGAAGAAACAGTCGCTGCAAGCGTACCTGTACCAAAGACATAAGCTGCTTTGTTGACTGGTCCACCCATGTCAACAGCCATCATTCCACCAAGGACGATACCAAGAAGGACAGCTGAACCTCCCCCAAGACCGCCTAGGAAGTCATTCATAGCAGTGTTGATTGCTGCCATCGGGATGTTAACAGCTAGCATGACAAATCCAGTCAAGATTGTTCCAAGAAGTGGCAAGAGAAGGATTGATTTAGCACCTTCAAGTGAACGAGGAACTTTAACGTATTTCTTGATGGCAAGAACTAAGGCACCTGCGATAAATCCACCAACAAGGGCACCTAGGAAACCAGATGAGACACCTGCAAGAGTTGAAGTTGCTTCACCACCTGCGGCATAAGGGATTTTACCAAAGGCAAAACCTTCTTTGGCAATAGCACCAGCCACAAAACCTGCTACCAAACCTGGTTTTTCAGCGATAGAGTAGGCAACATAACCTGCAAAGACTGGGAGCATCAAGCCAAAGGCTGCACCACCAATTTTCATGAACATAGAAGCTAACTCATGGTAAGAACCAAGACTTCCAAGGTTTTCATTTGGAACACCTAAAGCACCATCAATCAAGAAGGCAAGGGCAATCATGATACCACCACCGATAACGAATGGTAACATTTGGGATACACCACTCATCAAGTGTTTGTAGAAGGCACCACCAAGGCTTTGTTTTTCGTTAGAGGCTGTTGCAGCTTTTGCACCATTAGCTGCACGGTAGACTTCCGCTTCTCCTGAAAGAGCCAAGTTAATTAACTCTTCTGTCTTACGGATACCGTCAGCAACTGGACGATTGATCAATGGTTTACCATCGAAACGATCCATTTCTACAGCCTTATCTGCTGCGATGATAATAGCTTTAGCCTTACGAATGTCTTCCGCAGTTAGTTGGTTACCAACACCACTAGCACCGTTGGTTTCGACCTTAATTCCAACACCCATTTCAGCAGCCACTTTTTGAAGAGCTTCTTGGGCCATGTAAGTGTGGGCAATACCTGTTGTACAAGCTGTAACAGCTACGATAAAGTCACCAGAGTCATTAGCAGGCACTTGAACAGGCTCTTCAGTTTTTTCTGAAGCTTGGTCAAAAAGTTCGATAACTTGGTCAGCTGATGTTACTTGACGAAGTTTATCAGCAAAGCCGTCTTTCATCAAGTATTGAGACAATTCTGCCAAGGCTGCTAAGTGAGTATCATTGGCACCTTCTGGAGCTGCAATCATAAAGAAAAGGTCAGTTGGTTGCCCATCCAAGCTCTCGTAGTCAACACCCTTGTTTGACTTGGCAAAGAGAACTGTCGCTTCTTTGACAGCAGAGTTCTTGCTGTGAGGCATAGCAATTCCGTCACCCAAACCAGTAGAAGTGAGAGCTTCACGCGCCAAAATTCCTTCTTTAAATGTTTCAAAATCTGTTACATAACCGTGGTCTGTCAAACTTTTAATCATCTCGTCGATGACAGCTGTTTTTTCAGTTGCCTGCAAATCCAGCAACATGACATCTTTTCTCAATAGGTCTTGAATTTTCATCGTTTTTCTACCTCAACTTTTTCATATGTTTCTTTAATAAATTCTGCCGTTGCCAAGTCATCTGAGAAGGTAGTTGCTGTTCCACAAGCAACTCCCCATTTGAAGGCTTCTACTGCAACTTTTGATTTGACAAATTCACCTGTGAATCCGGCAACCATAGAGTCACCAGCACCAACTGAATTTTTGACTGTTCCCTTGATAGGTTTTGCGAAATAAGCTCCCTCAGATGTGACAAGAAGTGCACCGTCCCCAGCCATGGAGATAATGACATTTTGAGCTCCTTTAGCCAGTAACTGACGAGCATATTTCTCGATTTCATCTAAACTTTCGAGTTTCACTCCAAAGATAGCTCCAAGTTCATGATTGTTTGGTTTGACCAAGAGCGGTTGGTAGTCCAAACTATCAATCAAGGTCTGTCCTTCAAAGTCACAAACCACTTGCGCACCCGTCTGACGTGTCAAGGCAATCAAATCCTTGTAGATGACATTGCCTAGGTTTTTAGCACTCGAACCCGCAAACACAACCGTATCATCTGCTGTCAGACTAGATAAAATAACTTTCAATTCTTCTAACTGGGCTGGTTCGACATTTGGACCCGTTCCGTTGATTTCTGTCTCTTGGTCTGCTTTGATTTTAACATTGATACGAGTATCTTCTGCCACTTGGACAAAACGTGTCTCGATTGCTTCATCAGCCAAAGTATCTGTGATAAATTTACCAGTAAAACCTCCGATAAATCCAGTCGCTGTATTTGGAATATCCAAGCGTTTCAAGACACGACTGACATTGATTCCTTTCCCACCAGCAAACTTATCATCACTATCCATTCGATTGACACTACCGACTTGGACTTGGTCCAAACGAACGATATAATCAATGGATGGATTGAGTGTGACTGTATAAATCATACTTCTATTACCTCCGTTTTCTCCTTAATAGCCTGCAAGAGCTCATGCCCTTGACTTGTGATAACAATAGCTCGTTTGAGTGGTGCTACCTTGGCAAAGCAAGTTTGTCCAATTTTTGACGAATCCACCAAGACATAGGTCTGTTTGGCATTCTCTAAAATAGCACGCTTCACAGCTCCCTCCTCCATATCAGGAGTCGTATAATAGCCATCGTCTACACCATTCATCCCGATAAAGGCACGGTCAAAGTGCAATTGGTTAATCTGGTTAAGAGCAACGCCCCCGATGCTCGCATCTGTCGCCATCTTAACACTTCCTCCAACCATGACAGTTGGAATCTGCTTTTCAACCAACTGAGCAGCATGGTGAATCGAGTTTGTCACGACTGTAACATTCTTATTGACCAATTCATGAATCAAAAAGGCTGTTGTTGTTCCAGCATCGATAAAGATGACATCTTGTTCCTTAATGAGAGAGGCTGCTTTCTGAGCCAGTAACTTCTTCTCTTGAAGGTTTTTGACAGATTTTTCTTGAATGGTTTCTTCTTCCTGCAAGGAATGGGGCAATTCTGCTCCACCATGTACGCGACGAAGCTTGTTTTCAGCTTCCAATTCATCCAAGTCTCTTCGAACCGTTGATTCTGACGTTTCTAACAAACTAACTAATTTTTCTAGAGAAACTACATGATGTTGATTTAACTCCTCTAAAATCAGTTGCTTCCGCTCTGTTTTTAACACTGAATCACCTCCTGTTATCGTTTACACTATTCATTCTATCACACTTTATTTAAAAGTCAAGCATTTTTTGTCATTTTCTTTCAAAATCTATCATTTTTCTTATTTCCAGAATTTTTATTGCAAGATAAGTGGCTTTATGGTAGACTATTTGAGTAAGTATTGGAAGATTACTCAAGAGGCTTAAGAGGCCGTGTTGGAAACGCGGTAGGCGTGTAACAGCGTGCGTGGGTTCGAATCCCATGTCTTCCGTAGAAAAGAACAATTATTTTGGGGATGCGACAAATGTTGTATCCTTTTTGCTAATAAAACGAAATAAAGCAAGTAGCTATTATGAACTACTTGCTTTACTTTTTAAACTAATTATCAGATACTACTTTTATCTTTTTTATCTGAAGATTTATCTGTTGAGTTACCTGTTGATTTATCACTAGACTTATCTTTGTCGTTAGTTTTTGAAACATTGCTTCTGACAACAGTCTCATAACCTTCTGTATTATCAATTAACTCCGTTGCTAGAGTACGATAATCCTCTTGAGAGATAAGCCAGTTGCCATCCTTATCTTTGGTTAATTTGATTTCAGTATCAAAATCTCCAGTAGTAAATGGTGTATACGCTAAGTTAGGGTCAACATCATTATAGATAGTAAAATCATGCCTAAACAGATGCTCAAAAATCCAGTATGAAATTAATGTTTGGTAACGTTTAATATCAACATTTGATCCCGCAGTATTGTACTTACCTAAGTTGTCAATCCCTCCAATTAGAGTAGTTAAAACGTCTCTTGTTGAAGAAGCCAAGCCCTTAGAATGCAACTTTTTAGATGTAAAAGTTACAGTAGCTGAACTCCCTGATTCGTCTAACTTAACATCCTTAATAGAGTAAGAACCAATCTCTTGGAACATTTTTCTTCTTACTTTTAAGAAACCGGTAATTGTTTCTTCTGGTGTTTCAATAGGGAAATCAGCATGCCATTGAACAGAATAGGTAGAGGCTGGTGTAAGACCATCATCTTTTACCTTTTCACTAGTTTGAACCGCAAATACTGCCTCAGTCCATTTTTCATAGGTTTCGCCGTAAATCTTTTTAAACTTAGCAATATCAGTAGTCAAAACTGCATCTAATAAAGTTTCAGCATCTTTTGTAACTTTTTCTTTGACTGATTCTTCTTTCTTATCAGTTTGTTCGGTTTTGTCAGAATTCGATCCTGACTGACTCGGAAGTGAAGAACAAGCACCTAAGACAACTGCTGACAGCGCTAAAATACCAAGCAACTTAACTTTTTTCATAATACACCTCTTTATAAAATTTACTCTTGGAGAAAGTCCCTAAGAGTGTTTATTTAGAAAATCTCAAGATTATTCTAACGGAGAATGAGGGATTCGAACCCTCGCGCCAGTTACCCGACCTAACGATTTAGCAAACCGTCCTCTTCAGCCTCTTGAGTAATTCTCCAAAAATAAAAATATTAGAACGATTGGATTTAGCAAACCTAACATCACGAATAAACATCATTTTTTGTTTATTTAATTTTTTACCGGTTACCCTTGTATTTTAAAGTAAATACTCTATCAACCAAGATAAAGTATCTAAGTCTATATTCAAAAATTTTTAAAATCGTACTCAATTATACCCAATGTTCGAATTCAAGAATCATTTCAAAACTATGTTACATATTCTCTTCTTCTGGATAATTGTTCTTTTTGAAAATCAAACACAACCTTACAATATACAATCATTATATCATTCAGGGAGATAAAAGTCGGTATATTTTTTAATTTGTTATGTCTAATTTTTGAACGTTAAGTTCATTTTTTTAGTTTTTATAAAGAAATTCAAAATAAAAAACGTTGATTTAACAACGTTTCACCAATTAATAATGGAGCCGAAGAATGTTAGCAGCTCACGAAAACGAAGTCTTAGTTCGAATGAAACAATCTCAAGATCATAATAAGTAACATAGTCTGATTCTTCACCAGCTAGAGTTTTCGCTCTAGGTTTCAATTCTTCAGGCAAGCTTAGATAGTGTTCTTTCAGCGCTTCAAGCCCTCTGATTGCTTTCACCACTCTTTTTGTCGAAGGGAAGAGTGGTTTTTGTTTGTACGGATATTTTCTTGGTCTCATATTTACCTCCTTATCTAAATTCATCTAAGCTGATTTTCAGTGCATCAGCGATTTTGCACATATTCGTCCACGACATTTCTTTCATCCTTCCAGCCTTTAGGTTAGAAAAATTAGATGGATGGACATTTGATTCTTTGGCTAATCTGTACATCGACCAGCCTTTTATTTTTAATTGTTTTTCAATTTTATCCCACATCAAAATACCATATGTTGTGTTTTTCAAGCACATTTAATCCTTTCTTATACAATATGTTGACAATCAAATATATTTGAGTTATAATATATATTGACTAAGACCTCTCACCGTTTTAGTCAAAATTCAACAGAAAGGAGATTTAATCATGGGTAAAAATCAGCATGTTGTCCCTGCCAAAAATGGTGGTTGGAACGTGAAAGGTGCTGGCAATTCAAGAGCAACTGTTCATACTACTACAAAGAGTGAAGCTACAAATATTGCTAGACAAATTTCACGAAATCAAGGTTCCGAACTAATCATTCATGGCAAAGATGGGAAAATTCAAAGCCGTGACAGCCACGGTAAAGACCCATTCCCACCTAAAGGCTAGTCATAATTTGGTCTTAGCCTTACAACATATCCTGTAGCAGTTGTTACATCATCTAGTGTGACTTCTGCTATTTTTTTCGCTCCATCCTCTGTTTCAACAATTAGCCGTGTATAGAAGCGACTATCTAAAATGTTCATCAGATTTGGTTTGAAACTATACGGATATCGTCTTGGTCTCATCTCCTCACCCCCTTTCAAATGTGGTATAATCAAAATAAAACGATTGGAGAAATGAATATGTATGTTGAAGTAAGCCCAAATGGTCTATATCGAACAAATATCAATCTTGATGATAAGTGTAAAATTTGTAAAAAAATAACATCTCCTATAAAGATAGACGATCAGACGAAAGAAATAAGTTACAGACATTATAGATTGTGTGTTAACCGATACTGTCTTCAATGTAATCATTATTTTGTCGACGAATTTGATGTAATTGGTGAGGACGAGTTCTACTCAGATACTTCTTTTGAAGTATTACCTATAGAGGTTAAACCAGAATTATTAAGCGATATAGTGTTTTCAGACGACATAACGTTAATTTCTCCCATTGGTAAAGAAATCTATTTACAAGCCCTGAAAGCAGAACAAGAGCAATTAGATCTCATTGCAGGTATTGGCTACCGTAAAGCTCTAGAATTTTTTGTTAAAGACTTTGTGATTGCTAATAATCCTGCTGATAAAGATAAAGTTGCAAAAATGCTATTAAAACCTGTCATTGATAACTATATCGATGACCAAAGTTTAAAAACATTTGCCACCGCCACGGCTTTTGTTGGTAATGATGAAACTCATTACACAAGGAAACATAGTGACAAAGACTTAGAATCATTAAAAAAATATCTTCACGGCTTTCTGCACTATATGGATTTAAAACTCAGTTTTCTTGATGCTCAGGAACTTGTGAATCGTTCTAAGAAATCTTAGAATCTAACTCATCCACTTTCTCAGCAATATATGTCACGGTCCTCAATATCTCATTGAGGGCTGTTCTTTCCAGTTCGTTCATAACATTCCTTTCTAAATTTGGTATAATGAGTTAAAACGATTGGAGAAATATAATGGAAATACCTCAAAATCTGATAACTCTAATAAGCATAGTCGCTACAGCTTTCGCAGCAATCGTCACCCCGTTTATAAGTATCTTGATTTCTGTCATAAACAATAGACACGACCTCAAAATAAAATCATTGGAAAAACAACATGAAATTTTAGAATATAGAAAAGGCACAATCATTGAATTTGTAGGACAAAACAGCAGATTGGCTTCTACTCTTATTTCTAAACTAAAAGATGGCGACCTGAATCATTACGATATTGATAAACTATACCAACTAGCTTTTTCTTCCTTGTTAGCCTCTAAAACTCAAGGCATTATCACCGAAATAGAAGGATATTTAACTTCTCTACATTCAAATGACAACATTGAAGAAAAACGAATGACTTTATCAGATTCAATCACTGATATCTTTACTTACTTGTCCAGCGAAATATCCAAATTAACCAGAACACAATATGAAATAATGGAAGAACTACGAGAAACCGTGAGTGCCCCTCCGAAACTTTTCGGATTCCGACGAAAAAATAAACAAGATTCGACGCAATCACAAGAAGAGAACATGCGTAAAAAACAAGATCTATATCGCTCATTATAACTTCCTCCTTCCTACTCCTTATCTTTTTTATCATATCGGTATTCCACTATCTTACGAATAGTGAAAGATACAATCACAAATCCTGCTAGGATTATCAATCCAACATTTTCATCCATTGCTTTTCACGGCAAATGATGGTACACTATCAAGTAGAGGTTGGGGCTTCTGCCCCTTTCTCTACTTTTTGTTTTGAAGCTTACGTTTGTGTTCTAAGATTTGTTTGTGCCACAAACTTGCTTCTCTGACTAAGCCTAGTGCCAAGATGACGGTTGCAGTGTCCTTGGTTGCTAGGCTTTTTATGATGTGTTCCATCATTTGCCTTACCTCCTTTTCTTTAAGCTTGATTATAGTTTAACACGTTAAACATAAAATGTCAAGTGTGTTAAACAAAAAAATTTACTTTTTTTATTTAAAGATGTATAATAGATTAAACAATATATAGAAAGGGGTTTTTAAATGAAGTTAGGAGAATTGCTAAAATCATATAGAACAGAGCATAAATTATCAATGGATGCTTTTTGTGAATTATCTGATTTAACAAAAGGATATATTTCTATGCTTGAAAAAAATGAACATCCGAAATCGAAAAAGCCCATTGTCCCATCTTATGACACAATAGAAAAAATTGCTAAAGGAATGCAAATTTCTACAGAAGATTTAATTGATATGCTTGATGATGATCAAGAAATTCAAATCAACGCTACTCCATCTCTTCTCTTAAAATCCCCCATCCAATCCATCTACAACAAACTAGAACCGCCTGGACAAAGAAAAGTTATCACATACGCTGAAAAATTACGTGACGAACAAGAGAAACGAAGAAAAGCAAAGAAAAATGAAGTATCAGAGAAAGTTATCGACTTGTACCAAGTTGAGGTCGTATCTGAGACGGCTGCAGCTTGTGGATTTAACTATGGATTTGGTTACGACGATACAGATAGAGAGACTATAGAGGTTGACGAGCAACCACCACGCCACGATATTGCTACCAAGGTAAGCGGAGATTCCATGCAACCTGACTACCAAGACGGAGATATTCTCTATTTGGTAGACAAAGGACTGACTACCTACAACGGAGATTTGGCAGTTATCGCATACGGAGACCGTTCTTACTTCAAGAAGATATATACCGAAAACGGACGCTTACGCCTAGTATCGCTCAATGACAAGTATGAAGACATCATCCTAGACTTCCCACCAGCCGAAGACACACACATCAAGATTTTTGCAGTTGCTGGGGTGTATAGAGAGGAATAAAACTAAATTTAACAAAAATACCTTGACAAAATTTAAACAATACTGTAAAATGGAGATAATTTAAGAAAAAAGTGTCAATAACTCTACGGGGTCTGATGCGGAAGAAGTCTTCTCCATTTGCTTGGAGGAGGCTTTTTTTGAAACCATTTAAAGATTTAGAAGAACAACTTGATGTGCTCAAAGATAGAAATCTTGCTATCACCAATAGAGAGCGTACATTAAAATATTTACTGAGTAACAACTACTACAATATCATTAACGGATACAGTAAATTCTTTCAGATAATAGATAGTGATAATTATATAGAGGGCGTCACCTTCGATGAAGTGGCTTCTCTCTACACTTTTGACAAGGATATTAAGAGAGCTATCTTGCAATCTATACTTGAAGCCGAACATCATATAAAATCTATTACAGCTCATAGATTTGCAGAGGCTTATCAAAATCAACAATATGCTTATCTCAACACTAAAAATTACGATAACGATAAAATCCTTGATGTAGGCTATATCATATCTAGACTCTCTAAAATTGTGAACTATAATAAAAATAAACGTGGAACTTCAATCAACCACTACTATACTAATCACAAAGATGTCCCGATATGGGTTTTAACTGACTACTTGGAATTTGGTGATACACGAAACATTATCAAAAATTTGCCAACGAGCCTACAAAATAAAATTGCAAAGGATTTAGTTAGTTTTTTAAAAACAAATAATCCCGATTTCACTGGTGTGTTCCCTCCAGAAACTATGATCTCTTTTTTAAAAAATATCAACCAAACAAGAAACGTATGTGCTCACAATAACAGACTACTAAATTATAATTGTACTGCAAATAGTGTTTACTTTGCTCCTATCCATGATGACTTCAACTTACAAGACGACGATTCCAGAAAATCAGTCTACTCAACAGTTGTCAGCTTACAGTGCTTCATCAGCGGAGAAGAGTTCAATCGTTTGTGGAATACTCTCAGAAAAAAAGTTAGAAAACTTGAAAACAAGCTAAAATCCGTTGATATAAACATCATAAATGCTACATTAGGATTTCCAAATAATTGGCACCGCAAGGAACCGAGAAAATAAATAAAACCAGCTATTTCCATTTTGGAAATAGCTGGCATGTAAAAAACAGAAATAAAAAATGTGCAATAACTGATCCACATTAAAAGCTGAGAGAGGTTTCATTATGAATGAAGAACGCAAAGTTTTAGGTATTTTGGCTATTATTTTTGGAGCAATTGCTCTATTTGGGTCTTGGATGCCTATTATTAACAATCTATCTTTTGTTATTGCTATCTTAGCGCTTATATTGGGCTTTATAGGTCTAGCTATTAACAGAAAAAGACCAAAAATGTTGGCTATCATTGGTACAGTCTTAGCAGTCGTATCAATGGTTATTGTTATCGCTACGCAATTGATGTATGCCCGTGCTTTGAATAACGCTGCTAAAAACGTTGAAGAAACTGTCAGCTCAGTAAGTTCTTCTATCGAATCATCACAAAAAGAAGAGGATGCTAAATTTAACTGGACAAAAGAACAGTTTGATGCTCTTCAGATGGGTGACATCACGAATTATGGAGCTGGTGGAACTAACTACGATGATATTGTTAGCGTTCATGGAGAACCAAATAGCATAAACACTACTACTGTTAATGATCATGAAAGCAGAACAATTTCATATTCTTCAGCAGGGACAAAACTCCGAAGCATTACTTTGACATTTAGCAAACAAGAAAATGGTGCTTATTTATTGACTGCTAAAGTTGGCATCGGCTTGGAATAATTCAAAATAAAAAATCCCCACACTCAAATTTTGGTCGAGGAGAGTGTGAGGATGTACTATATAAGGAAACAACCATTCAAAAGGTCGTTTTCTTATACCCATTTTATCAAGAAATGAGGTGAAAATCAATGGAAATTAAGTCTTATAAAAAGAAAAATGGAGAGACGGCTTTTGGTTTTAGAATTTACGTCGGAAAAGAAAACGGAAAAGACAAGTATATTAAACGAAAAGGATTTGACACAAAGGCAAAAGCAAGGGCAGCACTACTTCAACTTCAGGATGATATTGAGAGTGGCGAGCAAAGCAGGAAAGAAATCACGGTTGAGGAAATCGCAAAAAAATGGCTCAAAGATTATTCTGAGACAGTGCAAGAAAGCACATACATCAAGACATCTAGGAATTTCAAGAATCACATCTATCCAGCTTTCGGCAATAGAAAGATAGCTACGATAACACCACTTCAAATGCAGGAACAAGCTAACGAGTGGTCGAAGAAACTGGTCTATGGCCGTAAGTTAAAGGGGTTGATGAATAATGTTTTTAAGTATGCAATCAGACATGGTTACATTGATACCAATCCAGTAGACAGCGTGATTACATCAACAAGAAAGAAATCAGATAACAAGAGCGACTTCTATAGCAAAGACAAACTTAAAAAATTTTTAAAACTTGTCTCCAAAACAAAGGATCTAGAGAAGATAACTCTATTCCGTCTTCTGGCCTTCACAGGGGCACGAAAAGGGGAGATTTTAGCCCTTGAGTGGAATGACTGGACAGATAATACTCTTGACATAAATAAGGCCATTACAAGAGGTTTTGCAGGCGAAGAGATAGGCAATACCAAAACGGTAAGCAGTAATCGACTAATCAGTCTGGACAAGAAAACAAAAAGTATTTTGAAAAAATGGAAAAAGCAAAATCCAAACACCAAATACATTTTTGAAAATGAATTTAAAAAGCCAATTCCAAGCACTCTTCCTAGAAAGTGGCTTATCAAAATTGTGGAAGGTAGCGACCTACGTCCAATTAAAATCCATGGATTCAGACATACACATGCCAGCCTTTGTTTTGACGCTGGTATGACTTTGAAGCAAGTCCAACATCGGTTAGGACATTCCGACTTGAAGACGACCATGAACGTTTATACTCACATAACTAAGCAAGCAAAGGATGACATCGGAGAACGCTTTGCCAATTATATTAATTTTTAAACACAACAGACCTTCTTCAAAAAGAGGGTCTGTTTTAGGGTCTGTCTTTTTCGCAAAAGAATACCAAGGAATACCAAACTCAAAAATAAAAAACGTTGATTTAACAACGTTTTACCAAGGAATGCAAAAGAATGCAAAGGAATAATGGAGCCGGTGGGAGTCGAACCCACGTCCAAACACCTGCCAACATATTTGTCTACAACCATAGGTTATGTATTAGTTTAACAGTCCCTCGACACATAACTCAAGCCTAGAAACTGCGAGTCTATTAATCTCTTATCAAGTCGCTAGACGAGACTTGATCGTATCTCGCTAATAATAAGACCTGTCATTGAACACGAGCAATCCAAATCGGG
>CAUQIK010000013.1:0-32615 GCA_963518035.1 uncultured Streptococcus sp.
CCTTGGTTGGAAAGGTGGATAGCCTGATTTTGGGTTGTACCCATTATCCACTCCTCAGACCCATTATTCAAAATGTCATGGGGCCCAAGGTTCAGCTCATCGATAGTGGGGCAGAGTGCGTACGGGATATCTCAGTCTTACTCAATTATTTTGAAATCAATCGTGGTCGCGATGCTGGACCACTCCATCACCGTTTTTACACAACAGCCAGCAGCCAAAGTTTTGCACAAATTGGTGAAGAATGGCTGGAAAAAGAGATTTATGTGGAGCATGTAGAATTATGACAAATAAAATTTATGAATATAAGGATGACCAGGACTGGTATGTCGGCTCATATAGTATTTTTGGTGGTGTCCGGACTTTGAATGGTGAAGACTTGGATTTCCCTCTGGTTGAATTGGCCAAGATTTTTCGAGACGAGGAACGAGGTTTTCCTATTTCGGTTGCTGTTTTACGCTATGGTTCTCGCTACCGTTTATTGTCCTTTGTGGTAGATATACTAAACCAAGAAGCAGGTCGCAATCTAGAAGTCATCCAACGTCAGGGAGCTTTGCTTTTGGTTGAAAATGGCCAACTCTTGTATGTGGAATTGCCTAAAGAAGGGGTTGATGTAGAAGCCTTCTTTGAGACAAACAAGGTCAGAGAAACTTTGTTGATTGCGACTCGAAACGAAGGCAAGACCAAAGAGTTCCGAGCTATCTTTGACAAATTAGGCTACGATGTGGAAAATCTTAATGACTATCCTGACTTGCCTGAAGTAGCAGAAACAGGCATGACCTTCGAAGAAAATGCCCGTCTCAAGGCAGAAACCATTTCTCAATTAACGGGCAAGATGGTTTTGGCAGATGACTCAGGTCTCAAAGTCGATGTTCTTGGTGGCTTGCCAGGTGTCTGGTCAGCTCGTTTCGCAGGAGTGGGAGCTACTGACCGTGAAAACAATGCCAAACTCTTGCACGAATTGGCCATGGTCTTTGAACTCAAGGACCGCTCGGCTCAATTCCATACAACCCTAGTCGTAGCCAGTCCAAACAAGGAAAGCTTGGTTGTTGAAGCAGACTGGCCAGGCTACATTAACTTTGAACCTAAGGGTGAAAATGGATTCGGCTATGATCCTCTCTTCCTTGTAGGAGAGACAGGCAAGTCATCAGCTGAATTAACCCTTGAAGAAAAAAATAGCCAATCTCACCGTGCCTTAGCCGTTAAGAAACTTTTGGAGGTATTTCCATCATGGCAAAGCAAACCATCATTGTAATGAGCGATTCCCATGGCGATAGCTTGATTGTGGAAGAAATCCGTGATCGCTATGTAGGCAAAGTTGATGCCGTTTTTCATAACGGCGATTCTGAACTGCGTCCTGATTCTCCCCTTTGGGAAGGCATCCGCGTTGTTAAAGGGAACATGGACTTCTACGCTGGCTACCCAGAACGGTTGGTGACTGAGCTTGGTTCGACCAAGATTATCCAAACTCATGGTCACTTGTTTGACATTAATTTCAATTTTCAAAAGTTGGACTACTGGGCTCAGGAAGAAGAGGCCGATATCTGCCTCTATGGTCACTTGCATGTACCAAATGCTTGGATGGAAGGCAAGACCCTCTTTCTAAATCCAGGTTCCATCAGTCAACCACGTGGTACCGTCAGAGAATGTCTCTATGCTCGTGTGGAGATTGATGACAGTTATTTTAAAGTGGACTTTTTGACACGAGACCATGAGGTGTATCCGGGCTTGTCCAAGGAGTTTAGCCGATGATTGCCAAGGAGTTTGAGACTTTCTTATTGGGGCAAGAAGAAACTTTTTTGACTCCTGCTAAAAATCTAGCTGTGTTGATTGATACTCACAATGCGGATCATGCGACCCTCTTGCTTAGTCAGATGACCTATACCCGTGTTCCCGTTGTGACAGATGAAAAACAGTTTGTTGGGACGATTGGGCTCAGAGATATTATGGCTTATCAGATGGAGCATGACTTGAGTCAAGAAATCATGGCAGATACGGATATCGTTCATATGACGAGAACGGACGTAGCGGTCGTCACACCTGATTTTACCATTACGGAGGTCTTGCACAAGCTGGTAGATGAGTCCTTCTTGCCGGTTGTGGATGCGTCTGGTATTTTCCAAGGGATTATTACGCGCAAGTCTATCCTCAAGGCAGTCAATGCCCTCTTGCATGACTTTAGTAAGGAATATGAGATTCGATGCAAATGAGAGATAGGATTTCAGACTTTTTAGAGGAAAAGCAGGGCTTGTCTGCCAATTCCAAGCAGTCCTATAAGTATGATCTGGAGCAATTTTTAGACATTGTAGGCGAGCGGATTTCTGAGACCAGTCTCAAGATTTACCAAGCCCAGCTAGCCAATCTAAAAATCAGCGCCCAGAAGCGAAAGATTTCGGCCTGTAACCAATTTCTCTACTTTCTCTATCAAAAAGGAGAAGTGGATAGCTTTTACCGCTTGGAATTAGCTAAACAAGCTGAAAAGAAGACCGAAAAGCCAGAACTGTTAGACCTAGACTCTTTTTGGCAGGAAAGTGACTATCCAGAGGGTCGCTTGCTAGCACTCTTAATCCTAGAAATGGGGCTCTTGCCGAGTGAGATTTTAGCTCTCAAGGTTGAGGATATCAATCTGGATTTTCAGGTGTTGCGAATCAAGAAGGCTTCCCAACAGAGGATTGTCACCATTCCCACGACCTTGCTTTCAGAATTGGAACCCTTGATGGGGCAGACCTATCTCTTTGAAAGGGCAGGGAAAGCCTATTCTCGTCAGTGGGCCTTTCGTCAGCTAGAATCCTTTGCCAAGGAGAAAGGGTTTCCGGCCTTATCAGCCCAAGCCTTGCGGGAACAGTTCATTCTAAGACAAATAGAAAACAAGGTCGATTTGTACGAAATTGCAAAAAAATTAGGATTAAAAACAGTCCTGACCTTAGAAAAATATAGATAATGGATATTAAATTAAAAGATTTTGAAGGGCCCCTGGACTTGCTTTTGCACCTGGTTTCTAAGTACCAGATGGATATCTACGATGTGCCCATTACAGAAGTCATTGAACAGTATCTAGCCTATGTTTCAACCCTGCAGGCCATGCGTCTGGAAGTGACGGGCGAGTACATGGTTATGGCCAGTCAGCTCATGCTGATCAAGAGCCGTAAACTCCTTCCAAAGGTAGCAGAAGTGACCGATTTGGAGGATGACCTGGAGCAGGACCTTCTCTCTCAAATCGAAGAATACCGCAAGTTCAAGCTCTTGGGTGAGCATTTGGAAGCCAAGCACCAAGATAGGGCCCAGTACTATTCCAAAGCGCCGACAGAGTTGATTTACGAAGATGCGGAGCTTGTGCATGACAAGACGACCATTGACCTCTTTTTGGCTTTTTCAAATATCCTAGCCAAGAAAAAAGAGGAGTTTGCACAGAATCACACGACTATCTTGCGGGATGAGTATAAGATTGAGGACATGATGGTTATCGTAAAAGAGTCCTTGACTGGACGAGATCAATTGCGCTTGCAGGATTTGTTCAAGGAAGCCCAGAATGTCCAAGAGGTCATCACCCTCTTTTTGGCAACCCTAGAGTTAATCAAAACCCAGGAGCTGATTCTTGTGCAAGAGGAAAGTTTCGGAGATATTTATCTCATGGAAAAGAAGGAAGAAAGTCAAGTGGCCCAAAGCTAGACTTGATAGAGAGGAAAGATGAGTACTTTAGCAAAAATAGAAGCGCTCTTGTTTGTAGCGGGTGAAGATGGGATTAGAGTCCGCCAGTTAGCTGAACTCCTCTCTCTGCCACCGACAGGCATCCAACAGAGTTTAGAAAAATTAGCCCAGAAGTATGAAAAGGACCCAGATTCCAGTTTGGCTCTGATTGAGACAGGGGGAGCTTATAGATTGGTGACCAAGCCTCAGTTTGCAGAGATTTTGAAGGAATACTCTAAGGCACCTATCAATCAGAGTTTATCTCGGGCTGCCCTTGAGACCTTGTCCATCATTGCCTACAAACAGCCCATCACACGGATAGAAATTGATGCCATCCGTGGGGTCAACTCGAGTGGGGCCTTGGCAAAGTTGCAGGCCTTTGACTTGATACGAGAAGACGGGAAAAAAGAAGTGTTGGGTCGCCCCAACCTCTATGTGACTACGGATTATTTCCTAGATTACATGGGGATAAATCATTTGGAAGAATTACCAGTGATTGATGAGCTTGAGATTCAAGCCCAAGAAAGCCAATTATTTGGTGAAAGGATAGAAGAAGATGAGAATCAATAAATATATTGCCCACGCAGGTGTGGCCAGTAGGAGAAAAGCAGAAGAGCTGATCAAGCAAGGCTTGGTGACGGTCAACGGCCAAGTGGTACGTGAACTAGCAACGACCATCAAGTCAGGCGACAAGGTCGAAGTTGAAGGTCAACCCATCTACAACGAAGAAAAGGTCTACTATCTGCTTAACAAACCACGCGGTGTCATTTCTAGTGTGACGGATGATAAGGGCCGCAAGACGGTTGTCGATCTCTTGCCCAACGTGAAGGAGCGCATCTACCCTGTAGGTCGTTTGGACTGGGATACATCAGGAGTCTTGATTTTGACCAATGATGGGGATTTTACGGATGAAATGATTCACCCTCGTAATGAGATTGACAAGGTCTATGTCGCGCGTGTTAAAGGTGTGGCCAATAAGGACAATCTCCGCCCCTTGACTCGTGGACTTGAGATTGATGGTAAGAAAACCAAGCCGGCTGTCTATGAGATTCTCAAAGTGGACCCAGTTAAAAACCGCTCTGTGGTGCAATTGACCATCCATGAAGGGCGTAACCATCAGGTTAAAAAAATGTTTGAAGCTGTCGGTCTCCAAGTAGACAAGTTGTCACGAACCCGTTTTGGACATCTAGACTTGACAGGACTCCGTCCAGGAGAATCCCGTCGTCTTAATAAAAAAGAAATCAGCCAACTACACACCATGGCTGTAACCAAGAAATAATGAAACGAATTTTAATAGCGCCTGTGCGCTTTTACCAACGTTTTATCTCCCCAGCCTTTCCACCCTCTTGTCGCTTTGAGCCGACTTGTTCAAACTACATGATTGAGGCTATTGAAAAACATGGCTTCAAGGGTGTTTTGATGGGCTTGGCACGGATTTTACGTTGCCATCCCTGGTCGAAATCAGGCAAGGACCCCGTCCCAGACCACTTTTCACTAAAACGGAATCATAAATAAACCGAATTGCAATGGTGATTCGTTTTTTTCACAAGTAGTTTTATCTGGAATGATGATTCCCGCTATCCTTCTCCTATAAAAAGTGGTAAAATGGATGAAAGAAAGAAGGAACTGAAATGACAACATTATTTTCAAAAATCAAAGAAGTAACAGAACTTGCTGCGATCTCAGGTCATGAAGCACCTGTCCGTGCTTATCTTCGTGAAAAGTTGACACCGCACGTGGATGAAGTGGTGACAGATGGCTTGGGTGGTATTTTTGGTATCAAGCATTCAGAAGCTGCAGATGCACCGCGCGTCTTGGTCGCTTCTCACATGGATGAAGTTGGTTTTATGGTCAGCGAAATAAAGCCAGATGGTACCTTCCGTGTGGTTGAAATTGGTGGTTGGAATCCTATGGTAGTCAGCAGCCAACGTTTCAAACTCCTGACTCGTGATGGTCGTGAAATTCCTGTGATTTCAGGTTCTGTTCCGCCACATTTGACTCGTGGTAAGGGTGGACCGACCATGCCTGCTATTGCAGATATCGTCTTTGATGGTGGTTTTGCGGATAAGGCTGAGGCAGAAAGTTTTGGCATCTGTCCGGGCGATACCATCGTACCAGATAGTTCTGCAATCTTGACAGCCAATGAAAAAAATATCATCTCAAAAGCTTGGGACAACCGCTATGGTGTGCTCATGGTGAGCGAGTTGGCGGAAGCTCTGTCAGGTCAAAAACTCGGAAATGAACTCTATCTTGGCTCTAACGTCCAAGAAGAGGTTGGTCTGCGTGGTGCTCATACTTCCACAACCAAGTTTGACCCAGAAGTCTTCCTAGCAGTTGATTGCTCACCTGCAGGTGATGTTTATGGCGGTCAAGGCAAGATTGGGGATGGAACCTTGATTCGTTTCTACGATCCAGGTCACTTGCTTCTCCCAGGAATGAAGGATTTCCTTTTGACAACGGCTGAAGAAGCTGGCATCAAGTATCAATACTACTGTGGTAAAGGCGGAACAGACGCTGGCGCAGCTCATCTGAAAAATGGTGGTGTCCCATCTACAACAATCGGTGTTTGCGCTCGTTATATCCATTCTCATCAAACCCTCTACGCTATGGATGACTTCCTAGAAGCTCAAGCTTTCTTGCAAGCCTTGGTGAAGAAATTGGATCGTTCAACAGTTGATTTGATTAAAAATTATTAAACCATAAGGGAGGTGGTAGGGATGGTAGAACCAAACCTAGAAAGCCTTGTAAAAGATCTTTACAATCATGCTCGACATGATTTGAGTGAAGATTTAGTTGCTGCTCTCCTAGAGACTGCTAAAAAACTGCCTTCTACAAATGAGCAATTGCTGGCAGTCCGTCTCTCGGGTCTAGTCAATCGTGAATTGCTCCTAAATCCTAAACATCCGGCACCTGAGTTGCTCAACTTGGCTCGCTTTATCAAAAGAGAAGAAGCTAAGTACAGAGGAACTGCAGCTTCTGCGATTATGTATGGGGAGCTCTTTAAAATGCTTTGATTCCATTGTGGATCAAAGCATTTTTTATATGGTAGAAAAGCAATTCTTGGTTAGGAAAAGAAAAAAGCCATCCCATTCAGGATAGCTTCTTGGTTCTTAGATTTGTTCAGCGATGACCTTTTCAGCTAGATTCATAGCGTGGTCAGATACACGAGTATAGTGGGAAATGATGTCGATAAAGTTGACCCCAGCTTGTGTTGAACACTCGCCCTTGTTGAGGCGTTTGATGTGGGTCTTTCTGAGAACACGTTCCATATTGTTGATTTCTTTATGGCGTTCAATCAGACTTTGAGCTTTTTCAATATCATTGTTTTCTACACTATCAAGGGCATCCTTGATAAAGCCAGTGGTTTTTTGATAGATATCAGCCAATTCCTGCAAAGCAGCTTCAGAGAACTCAACATTTTTACGTTGAAGGTAGTCCGTCAGATTGATTAGCGCTTCTGCGTGATCCCCAATCCGTTCCAAATCGCGGGATGAATCCAGGATGTTTGTCAGCACTTCACTTTCTTTCTGGCTAAGGGCTTCACTGGAAAGAGTAATGAGGTAACGAGTCAATTTTTCATCAATGGTATTGATGGCTTCTTCTGTCTTGTGGCCTTTTTCAGCAACCTTTTCATTGAGGTCAATAATGTAGTTGTATGAAAGGTCAAAGGCTTTAGAAGCATAATTTCCTAAGTGAAGGAGTTCTTTTTTTGCATTTCCGAGAGCGATTGATGGAGCTTGTTTAATCAAATGCTCATCAAGATAAAGTGGCTCGTACTTGACAACTTCATCTTCACCAGGGATGAGCTTGGTTACAAAGTAGGCCAAGGCTCCGATGAATGGAAATTGTACAATGGTGTTACTTACGTTAAAGGCACCGTGAGAGAAGGCGATGGTCATCTCAGGTGAGAGGTGAAGGAGTGCTTGGAAGTACTCAATCATAGACGTAAATGGACCTAATAAGATTAAGCAAAGAATAGTCCCTAAAACGTTAAAGGTAACGTGGGTTGCAGCAACGCGTTTCGCAGAGACATTGGCTCCAGCTGCCGCGATGATAACTGTTAGGGTTGTCCCGATATTATCCCCGAAGAGAACCGGTAGAGAACCTTTAAGATCAAGGAATCCACCTGCATAGAGCCCTTGCAAAATCCCGATTGTCGCAGAAGAAGCTTGGATGAGGACGGTAATCACTGCACCGGCAAAAACTCCTAACACAGGATTTTGTCCCAAGGTTACCATGTATTCCTTGAATTGTGGTAAATCTTTAAGAGGGCTCATACCGGCACTAATGAGGTTGAGGGCGTAGAAGATTCCCCCTACACCAAACAGGATGCGCCCGATATTGTTTGCTGTTCTGTTTTTTGTAAAGAAGAGGAACATGGTTCCAAGGAAAATCAGGGGTAAAGCATACTCACCAAGCTTGAAACCGATGATAAAGGAAGTAACGGTGGTTCCGATGTTGGCTCCCATGATAATTCCGATAGCCTGTCTAAGAGTGAGAAGACTAGCGCTGACCAGTCCAACCGTGATAACTGTAACCCCTGTACTTGACTGAATCAGGGCAGTCACGACAATTCCGACTAGAACACCTAAAAAGGGATTGCTAGTGTACTTGTCAATGTAAAAACGAAGGCGATCTCCAGCAGCTTGTTGCAAACCGTCTCCCATGGTCTTGATACTATATAAGAATAGTCCCAGACCACCTAAAAAGTGAAATAAAATTTCCTGCCAATTAATGGACATTTCTTTTTCCTCCGAAAAATAATAACGGAATTTCTCCTATTCTATTTTAAAGGATAAAAGTAAATCTAACAAGTGTTAAGATGAAATTTTAGAAAGAAAATTTGTTAGGAAAGACCTTGATTATATTAATTTTACCAATTTCAAACCTAGATATAGGTATTTCCTTTTATATATTGACATTTAAAAGAAATATTTTAAAATGAGGGAGAAATTATCTTGGTCCCTGTGATTGGGATAAAAATTTTATAAAAAAAGTTAAGCGCTTTCTTTTATGCAACAAAATCAATCTTTTAGGAGGAGAAAATGAAAAATCCATTTTTTGAAAGACGTTGTCGTTACAGTATTCGTAAGTTATCAGTAGGAGCCTGCTCGCTGATGATTGGGGCTGTTTTATTTGCTGGTCCAGCCTTGGCTGAAGAAACTGCAGTTCCTGAAAATAATGGAGCCAATACAGAGCTTGTTTCAGGAGAGAGTGAGCATCCAACTAATGAAGCTGACAAGCAGCATGAAGGAGAACATGCTAGAGAAAATAAGCCAGAAAAGGCAGAAGGAGTAGCGACAGCATCTGAAACTGCTTCGCCAGCAAGCAATGAAGCTGCGACTACTGAAACCGCAGAAGCAGCTAGCGCAGCTAAACCAGAGGAAAAACCAAGTGAGGTGGCTGCGGAAACACCATCTGCAGAAGCAAAACCTAAGTCTGACAAGGAAATAGAAGCAAAGCCTGAAGCAACTAGCCAAGGGGATGAGTCTAAGCCAGCAGCAGAAGCTAATAAGACTGAAAAAGAAGTCCAGCCAGATGTCCCTAAAAATACAGAAAAAACATTAAAACCAAAGGAAATCAAATTTAATTCTTGGGAAGAATTGTTAAAATGGGAACCAGGTGCTCGTGAAGATGATGCTATTAACCGCGGGTCTGTCGCCCTCGCTTCACGTCGGACAGGTCATTTGGTCAATGAAAAAGCTAGCAAGGAAGCAAAAGTTCAAGCCCTATCAAACACCAATTCTAAAGCAAAAGACCATGCTTCTGTTGGTGGAGAAGAGTTCAAGGCCTATGCTTTTGACTATTGGCAATATCTAGATTCAATGGTCTTCTGGGAAGGTCTCGTACCAACTCCTGACGTTATTGATGCAGGTCACCGTAACGGGGTTCCTGTATATGGTACACTCTTCTTCAACTGGTCTAATAGTATTGCTGATCAAGAAAAATTCGCTGAAGCTTTGAAGCAAGACCCAGATGGTAGCTTCCCAATTGCCCGTAAATT
This sequence comes from uncultured Streptococcus sp., assembly GCA_963518035.1. Classification (GTDB taxonomy): domain Bacteria; phylum Bacillota; class Bacilli; order Lactobacillales; family Streptococcaceae; genus Streptococcus. The sequence continues at coordinate 9,689 of CAUQIK010000013.1, forward strand.
GGTGGATATGGCCAAGTATTATGGCTATGATGGCTATTTCATCAACCAGGAAACAACTGGGGATTTGGTTGAACCTCTTGGAGAAAAGATGCGCCAGTTTATGCTCTATACCAAGGAGTATGCTGCTAAGGTAAACCATCCAATCAAGTATTCTTGGTACGATGCTATGACCTATAACTATGGACGTTACCACCAAGATGGTTTGGGAGAATACAACTACCAATTCATGCAACCTGAAGGAGATAAGGTTCCAGCAGACAACTTCTTTGCTAACTTTAACTGGGATAAGGCTAAAAATGATTACACTATTGCAACTGCCAACTGGATTGGTCGTAATCCTTATGATGTATTTGCAGGTTTGGAATTGCAACAGGGTGGTTCCTACAAGACCAAGGTCAAATGGAATGACATTTTAGATGAAAATGGGAAATTACGCCTTTCTCTTGGTTTGTTCGCCCCAGATACCATTACAAGTTTAGGAAAAACTGGTGAAGATTATCATAAGAATGAAGACATCTTCTTTACAGGTTATCAAGGTGATCCTACTGGCCAAAAACCAGGTGATAAAGATTGGTATGGGATTGCTAACCTAGTTGCGGACCGCACGCCAGCAGTAGGTAATACTTTTACTACTTCTTTTAATACAGGTCATGGTAGAAAATGGTTCGTAGATGGTAAGGTTTCTAAGGATTCTGAGTGGAATTACCGTTCAGTTTCAGGTGTTCTTCCAACATGGCGCTGGTGGCAAAAATCAACTGGTGATAAGTTGAAAGCAAGCTATGATTTTGAAGATGCTTATAATGGTGGAACTTCTCTCAAATTTGCAGGGGATCTTTCAGGTGCGACCAAGCAAGATGTGAATTTGTACTCTACTCGCTTGAAGGTGACAGATACCACCAAATTGCATGTTGCCCATAAAGGAGGCAAAGGAACCAAGGTTTATGTAGAATTTGCAACCAAGAAAGATTATACCTACGGTGATGAAGCTGCCCGTAAAGAATTGACAGTTTCAGATAACTGGACTACCGATGATTTTGATTTGAGTGCCTTAGCAGGTAAAACAATTTACGGTATTAAACTCTATTTTGAAAATGATAAAGACCTAAAAGGTTATCAATTTAACCTGGGGCAATTGACCATCAGCAATAATCAAGATGCTCCTCAGGCACCAACCACAGTAGCTGTAGCCAAACAAGTCCTTAAAAATGCCCAAGAAGCGGAAGCAGTTGTGCAATTTAAAGGCAATAAGGATGCAGATTTCTATGAAGTTTACGAAAAAGATGGAGACAGCTGGAAATTACTAACTGGCTCATCTTCTACAACTATTTATCTACCAAAAGTTAGCCGCTCAGCAAGTGCTCAAGGTACAACTCAAGAACTGAAGGTTGTAGCAGTCGGTAAAAATGGAGTTCGTTCAGAAGCTGCAACTACAACCTTTGATTGGGGCATGACTGTAAAAGATACCAGCCTACCAAAACCGCTAGCTGAAAATATCGTTCCAGGTGCAACAGTTATTGATAGTACTTTCCCTAAGACTGAAGGTGGAGAAGGTATTGAAGGTATGTTGAACGGTACCATTACCAGTCTTTCAGACAAGTGGTCTTCTGGACAGTTAAGCGGTAGTGTGGATATTCGTTTGACCCAGCCACGTACAGTTGTTAGATGGGTGATGGACCATGCTGGAGCTGGTGGAGAATCTGTAAACGACGGTTTGATGAACACCAAAGACTTTGACCTCTATTATAAAGATGCGGATGGTCAATGGAAATTGGCTAAGGAAGTCCGTGGCAATAAAGCCCATGTTACAGATATTACCCTTGATAAACCAATCACAGCTCAAGATTGGCGCTTGAATGTTGTCACTTCTGACAATGGAACCCCATGGAAGGCTATTCGTATCTATAACTGGAAAATGTATGAAAAGCTTGATACTGAGAGTGTCAATATTCCGATGGCCAAGGCTGCAGCCCGTTCTCTAGGCAATAACAAGGTACAAGTTGGCTTTGCGGATGTACCAGCTGGAGCAACCATTACCGTTTATGATAATCCAAATTCTCAAACTCCGCTTGCAACCTTGAAGAGCGAAGTTGGAGGAGACCTAGCAAGTGCACCATTGGATTTGACAAATCAATCTGGTCTTCTTTACTATCGTACCCAGTTGCCAGGCAAGGAAATTAGTAATATCCTAGCAGTTTCCGTTCCAAAAGATGACAGAAGAATCAAGTCAGTCAGCCTAGAAACAGGACCTAAGAAAACAAGCTACGCCGAAGGGGAGAATTTAGACCTTAGAGGTGGTGTTCTTCGAGTTCAGTATGAAGGTGGAGCTGAGGACGAACTTATTCGCCTAACTCACGCGGGTGTATCAGTGTCAGGTTTTGATACGCATCATAAGGGAGAACAAAATCTTACTTTACAATATTTGGGGCAACCGGTACATGCTAATTTATCAGTGACTGTTACTAGTCAAGATGAAGCAAGTCCGAAAACTATTTTGGGAATTGAAGTAAGTCAGGAACCCAAAAAAGATTACCTAGTTGGTGATAGCTTAGACTTGTCTGAAGGACGCTTTGCAGTGGCTTATAGTAATGACACCATGGAAGAACATTCCTTTACTGATGAGGGAGTTGAAATTTCTGGTTACGATGCTCAAAAGACTGGTCGTCAAACCTTGACGCTTCGTTACCAAGGTCATGAAGTCAACTTTGATGTTTTGGTATCTCCAAAAGCAGCATTGAACGATGAGTACCTTAAACAAAAATTAGCAGAAGTTGAAGCGGCTAAGAACAAGGTGGTCTATAACTTTGCTTCGCCAGAAGTAAAAGAAGCATTCTTGAAAGCAATTGAAGCGGCCGAACAAGTGTTGAAAGACCATGAAACTAGCACCCAAGATCAGGTTAATGACCGACTTAATAAATTGACAGAAGCTCATAAAGCTCTGAATGGTCAAGAGAAATTTACGGAAGAAAAGACAGAACTCGATCGCTTAACAGGTGAGGCTCAAGAGCTCTTAGCTGCCAAACCAAACCATCCTTCAGGTTCTGCCCTAGCCCCACTTCTTGAAAAGAACAAGGTCTTGGTTGAAAAAGTAGATTTGAGTCCAGAAGAGCTTGCGACAGCGAAACAGAGTCTAAAAGATCTGGTTGCCCTATTGAAAGAAGACAAACCAGCAGTCTTTTCTGATAGTAAAACAGGTGTTGAAGTACACTTCTCAAATAAAGAGAATACTGTCATCAAGGGCTTGAAAGTAGAACGTGTTCAAGCAAGTGATGAAGAGAAGAAATACTTTGCTGGAGAAGATGCTCATGTCTTTGAAATAGAAGGTCTAGATGAAAAAGGTCAAGACGTTGATCTCTCTTACGCTTCTATTGTGAAAATTCCAATTGAAAAAGATAAGAAAGTGAAGAAAGTCTTCTTCTTACCTGAAGGTAAAGAGGCAGTAGAATTGGCTTTTGAACAAACGGATAGTCATGTCATCTTTACAGCGCCACACTTTACTCATTATGCCTTTGTTTATGAATCTGCTGAAAAACCACAACCTGCTAAACCAGTAGAAAAAGTTATTTCAAGCAAGGAACCAACTGAAGGTGTCAAGAATTTGGTTGTGGATACTCCAAAATTAGAAATTGAAGAGACAAGTATCGCCTTCGAACACCAAGAACGTCCCAATCCAAATCTTACAGTCGGTCAACGTCAACTTGTCCAAGAAGGAGTTGAAGGACAAATTCGTCGCTTGATTGAAGTAGATAGTCAAGGCAATCGTACGCTTCGCGCTACAGAAGTTTTGAAAGAAGCAAGTCCTGAAATCGTAGAAGTAGGTACTGGTCTCATTCCTGCCAAGCCAGCACCACAAAACACAGACCTTCCAAAACCTACTAATCAACCGGCTTTTGATCAACAAAAGGCTCCTAAATTGGAAGTTCAAGAGGAAAAGGTTGCCTTTGACCGTCAAGAGCATGAAAATGCTGATATGCTAGTTGGGGAACAACGAGTCATCATACAGGGACGAGATGGTCTATTAAGACATGTCTTTGAAGTTGATGAAAACGGTCAGCGTCGTCTTCGTTCAACAGAAGTCATTCAAGAGGCGATTCCAGAAATTGTTGAAATTGGAACAAAAGTAAAAACTGAACCAGCAGTAGCGCCTACACAAGAAAAACCAGCCCAAAATACAGCAGTTAAATCAGAAGAAGCAAGCAAACAATTGCCAAACACAGGAACTGCTGATGCCAATGAAGCCCTAATAGCAGGATTGGCAAGCCTTGGTCTTGCTAGTTTAGCCTTGACATTGAAGCAGAAAAAAGAAGATGAAGATTAAATATCGAAAAATCTTGTGAAATCTTTCCTTATATTTCCAAAGTGTGATATAATAGTTTCGAATAAAATAAATAAAGGGGTTTTTGTAACATGGCAAAACTTACTGTTAAAGACGTTGACTTGAAAGGTAAAAAAGTCCTCGTTCGTGTTGATTTCAACGTACCATTGAAAGATGGCGTAATCACTAACGACAACCGTATCACAGCAGCTCTTCCAACTATTAAGTACATCATCGAACAAGGTGGACGTGCTATCCTCTTCTCTCACCTTGGCCGTGTAAAAGAAGAAGCAGACAAAGCTGGTAAATCACTTGCTCCTGTAGCAGCTGACTTGGCAGCAAAACTTGGTCAAGACGTTGTTTTCCCAGGTGTCACTCGTGGTGCTGAATTGGAAGCAGCTATCAACGCTCTTGAAGATGGACAAGTTCTCTTGGTTGAAAACACTCGTTACGAAGATGTTGACGGCAAGAAAGAATCTAAAAACGATCCTGAACTTGGTAAATACTGGGCATCACTTGGAGATGGTATCTTCGTAAACGATGCATTCGGTACAGCTCACCGTGCACACGCATCTAACGTTGGTATCTCAGCAAACGTTGAAAAAGCAGTTGCTGGTTTCCTTCTTGAAAACGAAATTGCCTACATCCAAGAAGCAGTTGAAACTCCAGAACGTCCATTCGTAGCGATCCTTGGTGGTTCAAAAGTTTCAGACAAGATCGGTGTTATCGAAAACTTGCTTGAAAAAGCTGATAAAGTTCTTATCGGTGGTGGGATGACTTACACATTCTACAAAGCACAAGGTATCGAAATCGGTAACTCACTTGTAGAAGAAGACAAATTGGATGTTGCGAAAGCTCTTCTTGAAAAAGCAAACGGTAAATTGATCTTGCCAGTTGACTCAAAAGAAGCTAACGCATTTGCTGGCTACACTGAAGTGCGTGACACTGAAGGTGAAGCAGTTTCTGAAGGCTTCCTTGGTCTTGACATCGGTCCAAAATCTATCGCTAAATTTGACGAAGCTTTGACTGGTGCCAAAACAGTTGTATGGAACGGACCTATGGGTGTATTTGAAAACCCAGATTTCCAAGCTGGTACAATCGGTGTGATGGACGCTATCGTGAAACAACCAGGCGTTAAATCAATCATCGGTGGTGGTGACTCAGCTGCCGCAGCAATCAACCTTGGTCGTGCAGACAAGTTCTCATGGATCTCTACTGGTGGTGGAGCATCAATGGAACTTCTTGAAGGTAAAGTTCTTCCAGGACTTGCAGCCTTGACAGAAAAATAAGATTAACTAAATGAATCAAAGAAGAGGGGAATGAAAGTTCCTCTTTTCTTTTACTCGAAATAAAAACGCTTCCTCTCAACTATTGCTCATAAAATCAGCCAATTTATGATAAAATGGAAATAGAAAGTTGAGATTATGAGTTATTTTAAAAAATATAAATTCGATAAATCACAGTTCAGACTTGGTATGCGAACCTTTAAAACAGGTATTGCTGTTTTTCTAGTTCTCTTGATTTTTGGCTTTTTTGGTTGGAAAGGTCTTCAAATTGGTGCTTTGACAGCCGTTTTTAGCCTGAGGGAGAGTTTTGATAAGAGTGTCCATTTTGGGACTTCGCGTATTCTAGGAAATAGTATCGGTGGCCTCTATGCCCTGGTCTTCTTCCTATTAAACACCTTTTTCCACGAAGCTTTTTGGGTGACCTTGGTTGTTGTTCCAATCTGCACCATGTTAACCATTATGACAAATGTAGCCATGAATAACAAAGCAGGGGTTATTGGTGGTGTAGCGGCTATGTTAATCATTACCCTATCGATTCCGAGTGGTGAAACAATTTTGTACGTGTTTGCGCGTGTATCAGAAACTTTCATGGGAGTTTTTGTCGCAATTCTCGTAAATTACGATATTGATCGTATTCGGCTCTTTTTAGAGAAAAAAGAAAAATAATGTTACATTTTATAACATTATCAATTGACGTTTGTCTTTTTTTAGACTATAATAGACAGAAAGAAGGAAATTGTAAATGAAGGAAAAAGAATTTCGCCGAAATATGGCTGTTTTTCCTATCGGCAGTGTTATGAAGTTGACCGATTTATCGGCGCGTCAGATTCGTTATTATGAAGATCAAGAGTTGATTAAGCCTGATCGAAACGAAGGAAACCGTCGCATGTATTCCTTGAATGACATGGATCGTCTGCTTGAAATCAAAGATTATATCTCTGAAGGTTATAATATCGCTGCCATTAAGAAAAAATATGCTGAACGTGAAGCGAAATCCAAGAAAGCGGTGAGTCAGACTGAGGTGCGTCGTGCACTTCATAATGAACTCCTTCAACAGGGTCGCTTTGCTTCAGTACGGTCACCTTTTGGTCGCGGTTAGGCAACCGCAAGTAGTCATACATTAAGGAGAAAACTCATGCCAATCACAGCTGCAGATATTCGTCGTGAAGTCAAGGAAAAAAATGTTACCTTTATCCGTCTCATGTTTTCAGATATTCTGGGAACCATGAAAAACGTCGAAATTCCTGCTACAGATGAACAGTTAGATAAGGTCTTGTCAAACAAAGCCATGTTTGATGGCTCTTCTATTGAAGGTTTTGTACGTATCAATGAGTCAGATATGTACTTGTACCCAGACTTGGATACATGGACAGTCTTCCCTTGGGGAGATGAAAATGGAAGTGTTGCAGGTTTGATCTGTGATGTCTATACAACAGAAGGTGAACCATTTGCAGGAGACCCTCGTGGTAATTTGAAACGAGCTCTTCGTCACATGGAGGAAGTAGGATTCAAATCCTTCAATCTTGGTCCAGAACCAGAATTCTTCCTATTTAAGTTGGATGAAAATGGAGATCCAACACTTGAAGTGAATGACAAGGGTGGCTACTTTGATTTGGCGCCTACTGACCTTGCGGACAATACACGTCGTGAGATTGTGAATGTCTTGACCAAAATGGGATTTGAAGTAGAAGCGAGTCACCACGAGGTTGCGGTTGGACAACACGAGATTGACTTTAAGTACGATGAAGTTCTCCGTGCTTGTGATAAGATTCAAATCTTTAAACTTGTTGTTAAAACCATTGCTCGCAAACATGGCCTTTACGCAACCTTTATGGCCAAACCAAAATTTGGTATTGCTGGATCAGGTATGCACTGTAATATGTCCTTGTTTGATGCAGAAGGAAATAATGCCTTCTTTGATCCAAATGATCCAAAAGGAATGCAGTTGTCAGAAACAGCCTACCATTTCCTTGGTGGTTTGATCAAGCATGCCTACAACTATACTGCTATCATGAACCCAACGGTTAACTCATACAAACGTTTGGTTCCAGGTTATGAAGCGCCTGTTTACATTGCTTGGGCTGGTCGTAACCGTTCGCCACTTGTGCGCGTGCCTGCTTCACGTGGTATGGGAACTCGTCTTGAGTTGCGTTCAGTGGATCCGATGGCAAACCCATACATCGCTATGGCTGTTCTTTTGGAAGTTGGTTTGCATGGTATTGAAAACAAAATCGAAGCACCAGCTCCTATCGAAGAAAATATCTACATCATGACAGCAGAAGAGCGCAAGGAAGCTGGTATTACAGACCTTCCATCAACTCTTCACAACGCTTTGAAAGCTCTGACTGAAGATGAGGTTGTCAGAGCGGCTCTTGGAGAACATATCTATACTAGTTTCCTTGAAGCCAAACGAATCGAATGGGCAAGTTATGCAACCTTCGTTTCACAATGGGAAATTGATAACTATTTAGACCTTTACTAATATAGAAGAAAGATTGCCTGAGGGTGGTCTTTTTTCTTGTGTTTTATATCGAGATGTGATATATTTTATATAACGAGGTGCGATATATCGAACTGAATAGGAGGTGGTTATAAATGGAATTAACGGATAAGATTCGTCGAGTTTATCTTCCGATGACGGAAACGGGTTTTTATATCTTGTTCTGTCTGCAAAAGGAAGGTCATGGTTATAGTATTACGCAAAAGGTCAAGGAGATGACAGATTTGCAAGTTTCGATTAGTCCTGGAACTATGTATGGAACCTTGTCAAAAATGGAAAAGGATGGTTTGATTTCCTTTGTTCGCGAAGAGGAAAAACGGAAAATCTATCAGATTACAGACTTGGGACGCAAAGTCTTAGATATTGAATTGAAGCGTATTGAACGGCTTTATAGAAACAGTCGGGAGGAAGGATGATGGAAAAGAAAATTGTTTATCGAATTTTTACAATTGCGGATTATGAGAGAGAGGCTCTATACTTTAGAGAAATGCATGCTGAGGGCTGGAAACTTAGGAAAGTAAGCTATTCTATCTTATTGTTTGCAGTTAAGTATACCTTTGAAAAGTGTCACCCTGAGCAAGTGTCTTATCAGTTGGATTTTTACCCAATGGAAAAATCAGAGAGAGCCTCCTATTTACAACTGTTTAAAGACTGTGGCTGGGAGCATATTACAGACTTTAATAGTTTTTCCTATTTTAGAAAAGCACATTCTGAAATTGAATCGAATGCAGAGTTTGAAATTTATAATGACGCGGCCGGGAAGTTAGCTATGGTTAATCGCATTTTAAGACTGCGATTAGTACCTGTTTTACTTTTGCTAGCCATACATATATCATTCTTACTTAAGTTGCTCAATAAAAGTAATGCGTATGGTCTATGGAGTTTATTTGCGGTCGGGCTAGATATTTTCTTGTCTTTAATCCTTTTGTTAATAGTTGCCTATATTAGCTGGAAGTTATGGCATAAAAAGAAGGAATTATCAGATTTTTGATAGGGTAGGTATGCTCAAAATTGGAGGGGAAGTCATGATAAATAAAAAGCAATTTCGGATTTTCACCATTGTTGATTTGGACAAGAAAGAAGAATATTTACATGAGATGCATTTGAAAGGTTGGAGGTATAGAACGAGTCGTTTTGGTTTGTTCTATTTTGACCAATGTCAACCAGACGATGTCATCTACTGTATCTATGATTCTAGATTTCTTAAAAAATATAAGCATGAACTGCAAGATTTTAGAAATAGAGGTTGGGAATTGATAGAAACAGGTTTTTGTTCGATTCTTCGTAAATCGTCTTCTAATTTACTTTCAGAGGATCAAGTCTATATGAGTAAGGGGCTCAGATGGGAAGTTATGCGATCTAGACTTCGTTCATGTACAGCTGCTTTCTCAGGTGGTCTTGTTGTTTGTATGAGTTTATTTAAAGAAGAGCTTTCTATGTCTTTCTTTATTATTTTTCTTTTGTATGCTTTTCTGATTTCTTATCTAATCTATGGTTATTTTAGACTAAAAAGGAAATATCGAGTAGATAAACAGTAAGGTTCTAGGTCTTCAGACTGATTTTTAGCACTCTTGATAAAAGAGTGCTAATTTTTTGAGTTTTTATCTTGACATTCTCTTTTAAGGGTGTATAATAGAATCATAAGTTAGCACTTAAGTGTATCGAGTGCTAATCGATCAGACAGAGAGGAGTGATGAGATGGTTACAGAGCGTCAGCAGGATATTTTAAATCTGATTATTGACATCTTTACCAAAACGCACGAACCTGTCGGATCCAAAGCCTTGCAAGAGTCTATTAACTCTAGCAGTGCAACCATTCGTAATGACATGGCGGTTCTAGAAAAGCAAGGTTTGCTTGAGAAGGCTCATACTTCAAGTGGTCGGATGCCAAGTGTTGCTGGTTTTCAGTACTATGTGAAACACTCACTGGATTTTGACCGACTAGCTGAAAATGAGGTATACGAGATTGTCAAAGCCTTTGATCAGGAATTCTTCAAATTGGAGGATATTCTGCAAGAGGCTGCTAATCTACTGACAGACTTGAGTGGCTGCACGGTAGTAGCACTGGATGTTGAGCCGAGCAGGCAACGGTTGACAGCTTTTGATATCGTTGTTCTGGGGCAACATACAGCCTTAGCGGTATTTACCCTAGACGAGTCTCGAACGGTCACAAGTCAGTTTTTGATTCCAAGGAACTTCTTGCAGGAAGATTTGCTGAAACTGAAGGCAATCATTCAGGAACGTTTCCTAGGTCACACAGTTCTAGATATTCACTACAAGATTCGGACAGAGATTCCGCAGATTATCCAGCGTTATTTCACAACGACGGATAATGTTATCGATCTCTTTGAACACATCTTTAAGGAAATGTTCAACGAAAATATCGTGGTGGCAGGCAAGGTCAATCTCTTGAATTTTGCCAATCTAGCAGCCTATCAGTTCTTTGACCAACCGCAAAAGGTGGCTCTGGAGATTCGTGAAGGGCTGCATGAAGATCAGATGCAAAATGTCCGTGTTGCAGACAGTCAGGAATCCTGTTTAGCAGATCTAGCGGTGATTAGTAGCAAGTTCCTCATTCCTTATCGGGGAGTTGGAATTTTAGCAATTATCGGTCCGGTCAATCTGGATTACCAACAGCTAATCAACCAAGTCAATGTGGTCAATCGTGTTTTGACCATGAAGTTGACAGATTTTTACCGCTACCTCAGTAGTAATCATTACGAAGTACATTAATATTGAAATCATTAAAGGAGGCGAAAATGGCCCAAGATATAAAAAATGAAGAAGTAGAAGAAGTTCAAGAAGAGGAAGTTGTGGAAACAGTAGAAGAAACAACTCCTGAGAAGTCTGAGTTGGACTTGGCAAATGAACGTGCAGATGAGTTTGAAAACAAATACCTTCGCGCTCATGCAGAAATGCAAAATATCCAACGCCGTGCCAATGAAGAGCGTCAAAACTTGCAACGTTATCGTAGCCAAGACTTGGCAAAAGCTATTCTCCCTTCTTTGGATAACCTTGAACGTGCCCTCGCAGTTGAAGGTTTGACAGATGATGTCAAAAAAGGATTGGAGATGGTGCAAGAAAGCTTAATTCACGCTTTAAAAGAAGAGGGAATCGAAGAAATCGCAGCTGACGGCGAATTTGACCATAACTACCATATGGCTATCCAAACTCTCCCAGCAGACGATGAACACCCAGCAGACACTATCGCCCAAGTCTTCCAAAAAGGCTATAAACTCCATGACCGCATCCTAAGACCAGCAATGGTAGTTGTCTACAACTAGGCAATTCTGACGGTTGCAGAATACATAATAGAAAACTTGTCCGAAATGACAATAAACTATGAAGAAAGATAAAATATGTTTAGCTTTGAAATAGTGAGCGAAGCGAACCAAAGGCGATACTCTTCGCCGTGGCGCTATTTGCGCAAACTTTGAGACCTTAGGCTCAAAGTTTAGTCAAAGAGATTGACGAAGTCAAGCTCTGACGGCGCCGCCACCTAAGAAGAGTATCAAAAAGAAAGAATATAAAATTTAAGGAGAAAAACACATGTCTAAAATTATCGGTATTGACTTAGGTACAACAAACTCAGCAGTTGCAGTTCTTGAAGGAACTGAAAGCAAAATCATCGCAAACCCAGAAGGAAACCGTACAACTCCATCTGTAGTATCATTCAAAAATGGCGAAATCATCGTTGGTGATGCTGCAAAACGTCAAGCAGTCACAAACCCAGATACAGTAATCTCTATCAAATCTAAGATGGGAACTTCTGAAAAAGTTTCTGCTAACGGAAAAGAATACACTCCACAAGAAATCTCAGCTATGATTCTTCAATATTTGAAAGGTTATGCTGAAGACTACCTTGGCGAAAAAGTAACGAAAGCAGTTATCACAGTTCCAGCTTACTTCAACGATGCTCAACGTCAAGCAACAAAAGACGCTGGTAAAATCGCTGGTCTTGAAGTAGAACGTATCGTCAACGAACCAACTGCAGCAGCCCTTGCTTACGGTTTGGACAAGACTGACAAAGAAGAAAAAATCTTGGTATTCGACCTTGGTGGTGGTACATTCGACGTATCTATCCTTGAATTGGGTGACGGTGTCTTCGACGTATTGTCAACTGCAGGGGACAACAAACTTGGTGGTGACGACTTTGACCAAAAAATCATCGACCACTTGGTAGCAGAATTCAAGAAAGAAAACGGTATTGACTTGTCTACTGACAAGATGGCAATGCAACGTTTGAAAGATGCAGCTGAAAAAGCGAAGAAAGACCTTTCTGGTGTAACTTCAACTCAAATCAGCTTGCCATTTATCACTGCTGGTGAAGCTGGACCTCTTCACTTGGAAATGACTTTGACTCGTGCGAAATTTGACGATTTGACTCGTGACCTTGTAGAACGTACAAAAGTTCCAGTTCGTCAAGCCCTTTCAGATGCAGGTTTGAGCTTGTCAGAAATCGACGAAGTTATCCTTGTTGGTGGTTCAACTCGTATCCCAGCCGTTGTAGAAGCTGTTAAGGCTGAAACTGGTAAAGAACCAAACAAATCAGTAAACCCTGACGAAGTAGTTGCTATGGGTGCTGCTATCCAAGGTGGTGTCATCACTGGTGATGTCAAAGACGTTGTCCTTCTTGATGTAACACCATTGTCACTTGGTATCGAAACAATGGGTGGTGTCTTCACAAAACTCATCGACCGCAACACAACAATTCCAACATCTAAATCACAAGTCTTCTCAACAGCAGCAGACAACCAACCAGCCGTTGATATCCACGTTCTTCAAGGTGAACGCCCAATGGCAGCAGATAACAAGACTCTTGGACGTTTCCAATTGACAGATATCCCAGCTGCACCTCGTGGAATTCCTCAAATCGAAGTAACATTTGACATCGACAAGAACGGTATCGTGTCTGTTAAGGCCAAAGACCTTGGAACTCAAAAAGAACAAACTATTGTCATCCAATCAAACTCAGGCTTGACTGACGAAGAAATCGACCGCATGATGAAAGATGCAGAAGCTAACGCTGAAGCAGATAAGAAACGTAAAGAAGAAGTGGACCTTCGTAACGAAGTAGACCAAGCAATCTTTGCGACTGAAAAGACAATCAAGGAAACTGAAGGCAAAGGCTTCGACGCAGAACGTGACGCTGCCCAAGCTGCCCTTGATGACCTTAAGAAAGCTCAAGAAGACAACAACTTGGACGAAATGAAAGCAAAACTTGAAGCATTGAACGAAAAAGCTCAAGGACTTGCTGTTAAACTCTACGAACAAGCCGCAGCAGCCCAACAAGCTCAAGCAGGAGCAGAAGGCGCGCAAGCAGCAGGAAACGCAGGCGATGACATCGTGGATGGAGAGTTTACTGAGAAATAAGATGTTGAGGCGTTAAGAAAACGAAAGAAAAATAGGAAGCCATCGCCTTGTGCGATGCACAAAAGATGGCTTATCTTTTTTCCGAAGTTTTTAGCCGAAACTCAGTTAAGCCTAACTCGTCAAGAATGTTAAGAAGAAATCCAGAGGTTGCAACCCAGCCTCTGTTTTTCGATAAAATAGAGGATGTTGCGTATGAAAAAAGTACTTTGTATCATTTATCCTAATTTTTCTCTTTATGAGATAACTGCTTTAACAAGTACTTTAGCTCTGTCTTTTGATATCACGATTGATTATGTAGCTTCTGAGAATTCGATGGTGGTCTCTGAGGATGGTTTGCCCTGTCAACCGACGAAAACATTGGATCAGATCCGTATAGAAGATTATTCTTGTGTGATTTTGCCAGGAATGGTAAATATAGGTCCTGCTCTACAAGATGAGAAATTGATCTCGTTTTTGAGAAGTCTTAATGAGCAAGATATCCTAATTGTAGCCATTTCTTCAGCGCCCCTTTTATTGGCGAAAGCAGGCTTGTTGAACGACACGAAATTTACAGGCGGAATTTGGCAAAACTTCTTTGACTATTTTGAATTTCTTCCACGTGAGAATTTCCAACCGAAAGTTATTGTCCAAGATAAACAAATCATTACTGCTATCGGTTTTGCACATCAAGAGTTTGCAAGAAAAGTGATTTTCGGTTTAGGGTTGGCAGAGAATACGGACAACTATTTTAAAGAACAGAACGAGTATGCTGAAGAGGATTTGATATTTACTCTATCAGATGAAGAGTTTAATCAAGTGAAGCAGAGTATAGAAAACAGCCTCTAAAGATTTACCTGAAAATTATAGAAAGGAACAAAGAGTGTTCGTAACTGAACACGGGTTCCCAAATTTCTTATTCAATATAACAGAAAGGAATTGAACCCGACCTAAATTCTCGGAAAAAAGATAAATCTGTCTAGGAGCATCGCTCCAGCGTCAGATTTTCTATTTTTCAGTCGAATTTTACGGTCTTGGTATCTTGTATGAACAATACTGAATTTTATGATCGTCTGGGGGTGTCAAAAAACGCTTCGGCAGACGAGATCAAAAAGGCTTATCGTAAGCTTTCGAAAAAATATCACCCAGATATCAACAAGGAGCCTGGTGCTGAGGAAAAGTACAAGGAAGTTCAGGAAGCCTATGAGACTTTGAGTGACGACCAAAAACGTGCTGCCTATGACCAATACGGTGCTGCTGGAGCCAACGGTGGTTTTGGTGGAGCTGGTGGTTTCGGCGGTTTCGATGGGGCAGGTGGCTTCGGTGGTTTTGAAGATATCTTCTCAAGTTTCTTCGGCGGAGGCGGTGCTTCGCGCAATCCAAATGCTCCTCGTCAGGGGGATGACCTCCAGTATCGTGTGAACTTGACCTTTGAAGAAGCTATTTTTGGAGCTGAAAAAGAAGTTAAGTACAATCGTGAAGCAAGCTGTAGTACATGTAATGGCTCAGGTGCTAAGCCAGGAACAAGTCCAGTCACTTGTGGACGCTGTCATGGCGCTGGTGTCATTAACGTCGATACGCAGACTCCGCTTGGTATGATGCGTCGCCAAGTAACCTGTGATGTCTGTCACGGTCGCGGAAAAGAAATCAAAGATCCATGTACAACATGTCACGGAACAGGGCATGAAAAACAAGCGCATAGCGTACATGTGAAAATTCCTGCTGGTGTGGAAACTGGTCAACAAATTCGCCTAGCTGGTCAAGGTGAAGCTGGATTTAACGGTGGACCTTATGGTGACTTGTATGTAGTGGTTTCTGTGGAAGCCAGCGACAAGTTTGAACGTGAAGGAACCACTATCTTCTACAATCTCAACCTCAACTTTGTCCAAGCGGCTCTTGGTGATACAGTTGATATCCCAACGGTTCACGGTGATGTTGAATTGGTGATCCCAGAGGGAACTCAAACTGGTAAGAAATTCCGCCTACGTGGCAAGGGAGCTCCGAGCCTTCGTGGCGGTGCGGTTGGTGACCAATACGTTACTGTCAATGTCGTAACACCGACAGGTTTGAACGACCGCCAAAAAGCAGCCTTGAAAGAATTCGCAGCTGCAGGTGATTTAAAAGTCAATCCAAAGAAAAAGGGATTCTTTGACCATATTAAAGATGCCTTTGAAGGAGAATAAAGCAAAAAGAGCCGTTGGGCTCTTTTTGTGTTATCTTTGAAAATTTAGCGTCGAAAAATCATTTTCCAGTTAGCCTATCATTTATACTTTTGCTTGAGTAAGCCAGCTGCATCCATATCTTGGATGAGTTGCTTGATTTCCGCTTCTTTACCAGGCTTGATGGTAACGGTATCAATGTGTTTGATTGCTGAGTTATCCTGAATATCCACCAAAGTCAAGGCTTTTTCATAGAAAGCAATTCCCTTTTTTAGACTTTCCTGATCCCATAAGGTTAGAATTGTGTAAGAATAATTTGATTTCTTTCCGTTTGCTCGAAAATACTTCTCGCCTTCCTCCTCTAAAAATCGCAATAAACCATGATTGAATAAGTTGTCTTCTACTGAATGGTAGGAAATATCTCCTGTGTTTAGGACATAGACTTCAAGTTGATTTTTGGTGAGTTTTGGGCTTTCCTTTAGGACAGGGTGAGTATTGATGACCTCATCTGAGAAAGTAACATAAAAATTTAAGCCCCCACCCTCGAATTGATACCTTCCATTTGAATTTACTTTCTTAGGAGGCATGTCAAGAGAGATAAAGATTTGTTTTAAGTCTTCATTCCCTTTTCGGATGTCACTCGGTGAGGCTCTGAAAGCAAAAAACAGTACTAGAAATGCTAGGACCGCAAGAAGGCTAAGGCAACCACAAGGGATTAGGATGATCTGTGCCAGAATTTTAAAAAACTGTTTCATTTTCTTTCCTCTTTTTGTTTGGACCTGACAACCTAAAATGGATTTAAGGAAAGTTGATGGCTCTTTTACTTATCTTCGATTTCCTGTATTTCTTTGATCACAGCTAGTCTAGTCTGGATATCCTTTTCCAAGACCTTAAACTTGTAAGTCAGGTCTTCTTGATATTCCTTGATGAGCTCTTTTTGCTGTTCGATGATTTGCAGGCTGTTTTGGATAATATCCATATCATCCTTGATAGCTTGAACGCGGTCAGTGGTATTCAAGACTTCATCTGTGATGGTTTGGCGATTTTTTGTGACCAGATAACTTCCGGCTGCAGCTCCTGCAAATAGCAGTAGATTGGATAATTTCATGGCAACTCCTTAGGCGTTTTTGATGGTTTCAGCGACTTGAGCAAGTTTGTCAAAGTCAGGTTCGTGGGCGATAAAATCAATCTTGAGGTCATCGTCCGCACTGTAGCGAGGTACGAGGTGAACGTGGGTATGAAAGACGGTTTGCCCTGCGATTTCTTCACAGTTGGCAATGATATTCATACCAGCAGCCTTGGTAGCTTTCATGACTTTTTGAGCTACTTTTGGTACTTGGGCAAAGAGTTGGCTAGCGCTAGTAGCGTCCATCTCCAAAAGATTGCGATAGTGTTCCTTTGGCACGACTAAGGTGTGTCCTGGTGTCACTTGAGAGATATCAAGAAAGGCAAGAACCTGCTCATCTTCATATACTTTTGAAGCAGGAATTTCCCCTGCAATGATTTTACAAAAAATGCAATCTGACATAAAATCTACCTCTACTGTATTGAATTTTGATATAATATAGCTACATTATACCAGATTTGGAGAAAATATGTTAGAAATTAAAAACCTGACAGGTGGCTATGTTCATGTTCCTGTCTTGAAAGATGTGTCCTTTACTGTTGAAAGTGGGCAGCTGGTCGGTCTGATTGGTCTCAATGGTGCTGGGAAATCGACGACTATTAATGAAATTATCGGTCTGTTAACACCCTATAGTGGTTCTATCAATATCAATGGCTTGACCCTGCAAGAAGATGCGACAAGTTACCGCAAGCAGATTGGCTACATTCCTGAGACACCTAGTCTGTATGAGGAACTGACCCTCAGAGAGCATATCGAAACGGTTGCCATGGCTTATGGTATTGAGCAGAAAGTGGCTTTTGATCGAGTAGAGCCTTTGTTAAAAATGTTTCGTCTGGATCAGAAATTGGACTGGTTCCCTGTTCATTTTTCAAAAGGGATGAAGCAGAAGGTCATGATTATCTGTGCTTTTGTGGTGGATCCGAGTCTTTTCATCGTGGATGAGCCTTTCCTTGGTCTTGATCCATTGGCTATTGCGGACTTGATTCAACTTTTAGAAGTGGAAAAGCAAAAAGGCAAGTCTATTCTCATGAGTACCCACGTGCTGGATTCGGCGGAGAAGATGTGTGATGCCTTTATCATTCTTCACAAAGGGGAAGTGCGTGCTAAGGGAAATCTCCTGCAACTGCGCGAAGCCTTTGATATGCCTGAGGCTAGTTTGAATGATATTTACTTGGCTCTGACCAAAGAGGAGGAGCTATGAAAGACTTGTTTTTAAAGAGAAAGCAGGCTTTTCGTAAGGAGTGTGTCGGTTATCTGCGCTATGTTCTTAATGACCACTTTGTCTTGTTCCTGCTTGTCCTGCTGGGCTTTCTAGCCTACCAGTACAGTCAACTCTTGCAAGATTTTCCTGAAAATCATTGGCCTATCCTTTTATTTGTAGGAATTACGTCTGTTTTACTTTTGCTTTGGGGAGGAATTGCCACCTATATGGAGGCTCCAGACAAGCTCTTTCTCTTAGTCGGAGAAGAGGAAATCAAACTCCATCTCAAGCGTCAAACTGGCGTTTCCCTAGTCTTTTGGCTCTTTGTCCAGACCCTTTTCTTGCTGTTATTTGCGCCTTTATTTTTAGCAATGGGCTATGGCTTGCCTGTTTTTCTGGTCTATGTGCTTTTATTGGGAGTAGGTAAATATTTCCTCTTTCGTCAAAAGGCCAGCAAATTTTTCACTGAAACTGGACTGGACTGGGACTATGTCATTTCCCAAGAAAGCAAGCGTAAGCAAGTCTTGCTTCGTTTCTTTGCCCTCTTTACGCAGGTCAAGGGAATTTCAAACAGCATTAAGCGTCGTGCCTATCTGGACTTTATCCTAAAGGTTGTTCAGAAGGTGCCTGGGAAGATTTGGCAAAATCTCTATCTGCGTTCTTATCTGCGAAATGGAGACCTCTTTGCCCTCAGTCTCCGTCTGCTCCTACTTTCCTTGCTGGCGCAGGTCTTTATCGAGCAAGCTTGGATTGCGACAGCAGTGGTGGTTCTCTTTAACTACCTCTTGCTCTTCCAGTTGCTGGCCCTCTATCATGCCTTTGACTACCAGTATTTGACCCAACTCTTTCCACTGGACAAGGGGCAAAAGGAAAAAGGCTTGCAGGCGGTAGTCCGAGGATTGACCAGTTTGGTCTTAGTAGTGGAATTAGTTGTTGGGTTGATTACCTTCCAAGAAAAACTAGCCCTTCTAGCCTTACTGGGAGCTGGTTTGGTTTTACTAGTCTTGTACTTACCTTATCAGGTCAAACGTCAGATGCAGGACTAACATTGCCTATATGACACTAAAAAAGAAGTTGAGTTCAGTTTGTCTCAACTTCTTTTATTTTCTACAAGATAATGGTTGGTCCGTAGAGACTCAACTTGGTCTTGACTTGGTCAAAGTGGAAGCGGTCATAGGCCCGCCAAGCGGCGCGAGTTGGAGCATCTGGATCAAGAGCGCTGAGTCCCATGAGAAGACTGGAAGTCTGGTAAAATTTTTCCAGTTCAATCAAGACTCGATTATCCACTGTTTCAGCCTTGGCTAGAAAACCAAGAATAGAGTTTAATTGCTCCTGAAAGCGGACGTCGTCAGCGGTTGCCTGTTTGCATGCTTGATAGGCTTTGTTTAAGTCAGTAATCAAAGTCTGAGCTCTTTTGATAGGGTCTGCATCTGTCATGAGAATTCCTCCTTTAATCTGGGTGCCAGTCTTACTTCTAGCAATTGTATTTTGATACTGTCAGTTTATCACTTTTATCTCCTTTTTCACCTTCAAATCTTTAATTGTCCTTGAAATTTCCTGAATGGTACTGTTAAGATTTTATGATAAAATAGTTGTAAGCTCATCATGATGTTGTAGAAAAATAGTCCTTTTAGGAGTTTTCAAAGACTGTTTAGGATTGGGTGGGCTTGTGTTAGACCTTTTCTGTTATTCTTTTCTTAGGAGGAGAATCCAATGAAACATATGATTATTCAGACACAGAAAACAGTCTATAAAGTAAACGTCGACGATATCTACTATATCCAAGCACATCCAACTAAAGCCCATACCGTACAGATTGTTACAGAAGAGGCTAGTTTTAATATGGTTCAAAATTTAAGTAATCTTGAGAACCAATATGGGGAAAACTTGATGAGGTGTCATCGAAATTGTTTGGTAAATCTTGATAAATTAAAATCGATTGATTTTCAAGAAAGAATCCTTTTTCTCGGAGAAGAAGGTCAATACGCTGTCAAGTATGCCAGACGTCGCTATAGAGAAATTCGTCAAAAATGGTTGAAACAAGGAGAGTAAGAAGATGAGAATATTTGTTTTAGAAGATGATTTTTCCCAACAGACTAGGATTGAAACGACGATTGAGAAACTTTTGAAGGAACATCATATCATTCCCAGCTCTTTTGCGGTCTTTGGTAAGCCAGATCAACTGTTGGCAGAGGTGCATGAGAAGGGGGTCCATCAGCTATTCTTTTTGGACATTGAGATTCGAAATGAGGAGATGAAGGGGCTGGAAGTGGCTAGAAAGATTCGGAATCGGGATCCTTATGCTCTCATCGTCTTTGTGACGACTCACTCAGAGTTTATGCCCCTGTCTTTTCGTTACCAAGTGTCTGCTCTGGACTACATTGATAAGGCCTTGTCAGCAGAGGAGTTTGAATCTCGTATCGAGACAGCCCTCCTTTATGCCAATAGTCAAGATAGTAAAAGTCTGGCGGAAGATTGTTTTTACTTTAAATCAAAATTTGCCCAATTCCAGTATCCTTTTAAAGAGGTTTATTACCTTGAAACATCGCCCAGAGCCCATCGTGTTATTCTCTATACCAAGACAGATAGGCTGGAATTTACAGCGAGTTTAGAGGAGGTTTTCAAGCAGGAACCCCGTCTCTTGCAGTGTCATCGCTCTTTTCTCATTAATCCTGCCAATGTGGTGCGTTTGGATAAGAAAGAAAAACTTCTTTTCTTTCCCAATGGTGGGAGCTGTATGATTGCGCGTTATAAGGTCAGGGAAGTGTCTGAGACTATCAATGACTTACACTGAGCTAGGAGAGTTTATGAACATTGCTTGGATATTGTTGTATTTTCTTGTTATTAATGGACTAGAAATTGTCATTTTCTTTAAGGTAGATGGAATTGGTCTCACTTTTGAGAGGATTTTTAAAGCTTTTCTTTTGAAATTTCTTCTAGGGGCCATTTTTGCGACTTTTCAATTTTTGGATGTAAGTGAATATTTGTCCTATTTTATAGAACCTTTGTTCGGTATATGTCTATCTTTCTTACTGTTAAGAGGGCTTCCTAAAAAACTCCTTTTCTTTTATGGTCTCTTTCCAATTGTATTGATGGATCTCTTTTACAGAAGTGTTTCCTATTTTGTGTTTCCGTTTTTGGGGCAAGGGATTGTAGATGGAGATGGAAATCCTCTCTTTTTGTTGATTATGCTATTCGTTTGCTTCATAGTATTAGTCTTTTTGAAATGGTTGGACTATGATTTTACTAGATTGAGAAAGGAGTTTCTCGATAAAGGTTTTCAACAGTCCCTGACTAAGATTAACTGGATAATGGGGGCTTACTTTCTAGTCATGGAAAATCTGTCTTACTTTGAATATGCATACGATATCCAATCAAAGACTGTTCGCCATCTCATCCTAGTCTTTTACTTGCTCTTTTTTATGGGAATTATTAAGAAATTGGATTCCTATTTGAAGGAAAAACTCCATGAGAGATTGGACCAAGAGCAGGCCCTGCGCTACAGAGATATGGAACGCTATAGTCGGCATATAGAGGAACTTTACAAGGAAGTCCGGAGTTTTCGCCATGACTACACCAACCTCTTGACCAGCTTACGTCTGGGCATTGAAGAGGAGGATATGGAGCAGATAAAAGAGGTCTACGACTCGGTCTTAAAGGATTCTAGTGAAAAATTGCAGGACAATAAATATGACCTGGGTCGATTGGTGAATATTCGTGACAAAGCCCTCAAAAGTCTTCTAGCAGGGAAATTTCTAAAAGCCAGAGATAAGAAGATTGTCTTTAATGTCGAAGTTCCTGAGGAGATTCAGGTAGAGGGGATGAGCTTGCTTGATTTTCTAACCATTGTGTCTATCCTTTGTGACAATGCTATTGAAGCTAGTGTAGAAGCCTGTCAACCTCATGTTTCAATCGCCTTTTTAAAAAATGGGGCACAGGAGACCTTTATCATCGAAAATTCCATCAAAGAAGAGGGCATCGATATTTCTGAAATCTTCTCCTTTGGAGCAAGTTCTAAAGGGGAGGAGAGAGGAGTTGGTCTCTATACCGTCATGAAAATTGTGGAAAGCCATCCTAATACCAGTCTAAATACCACCTGTCAAAATCAAGTCTTTCGTCAGGTTTTAACGATTCACTCGATGTCGGTTGATGATTAGAAGACTTGTGGAAAGAAGTACTGCCTGCAGTCATCGATTAAAATACTATAGTATATGAGGTGTTCTATATGAATAAGAAATCCTTTTTTATCATCTGTTCTACGTTGATTATAGCATCGAATCTTCTCATGATTTCGGTGGTGAACAAGGGAGAAGAAACAGGGAGTAATCTGTTTGTGATTGCTATAGCCTGTGTTTTGCTACCAGCCTTTTTATATGCAGTTGAAAACAAACTTACTTCAATGGTAAGAGTAGAATCAATACTCCTGATTCAGTTGACAGTTATATCCCTACTCCGTCTTATCAACAGAATAGGGAGTACGCCTGAAATCCTCAACATTATCATTACCCTTATCGCTTTGGCAAGTGGGACAGCTGCTATCCTTGTTGCGATTATGAGAATATATGAGAACATACGGAAGTGAGGGTGAGTAGTTCTCTATTTTGTATTTTCACATTGTCAAGTTCCCCCAGGGCAAGTATGTTTTTCATGCTTGCTTTTTTAAATTTTTTAACAATTCAAGATGTTTTGATGACCATTTATGATTTGAGTAATCCAAGGTCAAAATGAGTGCTATACTAGCAGTGTAAAGGTTCTAGCTCAACAAAGATTCAGGAGGAAATCTTATGAAGAAAAAAATACTTGTCATTTTTATCTTGTATCTAATCATGTCCATCTTTCTTTATCCGCTTAGAGAGAGTGCTTGGTATCATCTATTTTATACCATAGCCTATGTGATTGCAGTGATGATTTATTTGGCTATCATGAAAAAGAAAGGAGAAAAGAAATGAAAACTTTTCTTGCTAAAAAACGGAACATCTTCCTTGCGAGATTGT
>CAUQIK010000014.1:0-32526 GCA_963518035.1 uncultured Streptococcus sp.
AGGCTGCACTGGAAATATCTCCTGGAACAACCACCTTTTGTCCTGTCAATTTTTGTGGCCCTTGGACTGTGATTTTCTTGCCCTCCACACTTAAATGACCACCAAATTGTTGCAACATATCTTCAGTATGATTACGGGTGCATTCTTTTTCGATAATAACGGACTCCCCCTGAGCCTGCAAGGCCGCAAACATCAAGGCTGACTTGACTTGGGCAGAGGCAATTGGCAACTCATAATGAATAGGTCTTAGGTTTTTCGTCCCTTTTAAATGAAGGGGAGGCAAGTCTCGCTCAGTTTGACCTGAAATGTTAACACCCATTTTTTTCAGTGGAAGGGTCACACGATCCATAGGACGTTTGGAAAGACTGTCATCTCCAAACATTTCTACTTCAAAGTCTGCACCAGCAAGAACACCTGAAATCAGACGAATCGAGGTGCCAGAATTTCCCATATCAAGGGCATTTTGCGGAGCTTTTAAGCCATCCATGCCTACACCTTGAATGGTAATAACCCCATCTTTGTCCTCAATTTCAACACCAAGGTCACGAAAAACCTGCATGGTCGAAAGAACGTCTTCACCTCGCAGAATATCATAAACCTTGGTCTCACCCTCAGCCAAACTTCCAAAGATAATAGAACGGTGGCTGATAGACTTGTCACCTGGAACTCGGATACTGCCGTGTAAGTGGCGAATGTTTGTTTTTAGTTTCATACTAGACCTCATACTTGCAATACTTTTACCTATTTTATCATAAAAAGCCAGAAATTCCTTAAAAATTTCTGACTTTATGATAGTTATTTTCTTATTTTAGCAATTCTTTTCATTTTCAATTTACCAACTATCTGAAGAACCACCACCATCAAATCCACCGCCACCCCAATCATCTGAAGACCAAGATGAACTAGAACTACCAGAATCATATGAATCTGATCTACCATAAGAACTTGACTGTACTCTTTGTGAAGCATAGTAGCTTTTTGTGAGCTCGGAAGTCCAAGAAGCATTCCTCACAAAATCTTTATCGTTTGGATAGAGTTTCCCCTTCCCATTATAAGAGTATTGAGAGCGATTAAGCCTATCTAGGTGCTTTCTTTCAACTTCTGCGTAGTATGCTTCTATAAGTAATGTAGTCCAGGTGTCATTAGGTAGAAAACCTTTTGAGTCTGGATATAGTTTGTTAAAACCTTCATACTGATATTGAGACCTAATTAAACGCTTATTTTTTTTATAGTCAGATTTACGTTCTTCAGTCCACGTATCATTAGGTACAAAGTCAGGAAAATCTGGATACAGCTTACCCTTTCCCTCGTATTCATACTTAGAAAAGCGGCATCTTTTTAAGTACTTGATCCACGTTGCTAAACTTAGTAAAAGAAAGAACAACAGATAGAACAATATCGGAAACGGAATGTAATCGAAGTACTTACTAAAGCCTTCATTATTTTTTAATGATTTTTCATAGCTTTTTGGAAGTCGATTATTTTCCTTCTTGTTTATGATTTCAGCTTTTCTAGACTCCGCTTTAGAAATGCCTACTAGAATTTTGTTAAGGGCATCAGTATATTTCCCTTCTTTCATGTATGGCTTAGAATCATTTAATAAGGAACTAGCCATAGAGTCAGTAAGCCAAATTGCTGCCTCGTTGGATGTTTCAATACGAAACTTCCTATCCTTTATAGCAATAGCAATTAAAATTCCACTGTTGGAATCTTGTTTCCCAACTTTCCATTTGCGTGCAACCTCATTGGCTACCTCTTCGATACTGGAACCGTCCAGAGTATCTACAATGTAAATACCTACTTGGGTTTCACTTCCAGAATTCATACTCTCTAACGTTTCTGCAACACTAGTGGTTAAATAACCGTTAGGATCGTAAATACCATTTAAAGGACGATCTGGAACAGCTATATTAGCCGCAACAAGAGGCATAAAAAAGAATAAAGGGGTAATTAAGAGTAAAAGTAACTTTTTCATAGGAGATACCCCACAAGACTAATCAGTTAAATTGACTTTAGGGACCACCTTTGCATCTTTCTCTGCTTCAATTAACTCAGCTCTTTGGAAACCAAACAAACTAGCTATCACACTAGTAGGAAAACGTCTAATGGTCTTATTATATTCTGTTGCAGTATCGTTATAATCTTTACGAGCGACAAACAAACGATTTTCAGTTCCCTCAAGCTCTGAAATTAGAGAAGACACTTGTGTGTCAGCTTTTAACTCAGGATAATTTTCTTGAACAACTAGCAATCGAGAAATGGCAGAAGTTAATTCGCTCTCCCCTTCATTTTTTGTTTCTGTATTTCCTGAGCCAATCTTAGAACGAGCATCCGCAATCTTTGTAAAGATGTCTTCTTCGTGCTTCATATATCCTTTTACAGAATTTACAACATTTGGAATTAAGTCAGCTCTACGTTGAAGTGCCACTTCAATCTTCGAGTTAGCTTGTTTCACAGATTCATCTTTGCTAACAAGACTATTGTACGAACCTGCCAACACTATAATACTGATGAAGATAATTCCTACAGGAACTCCTATTAGAGCAATTAATTTTTTTGACATATTTTTTCCTATTTTCTATTGTTCATCATTTATCTACTATTTATCGATAATAAAAATTTCATTCTCTTTCATAATTGTTTCTATATTTATTATCTCATCAACAATTTCTAACTTATCAATTGAAGTAGAAAATAACAGTTATAAGCTTTCAATTTCGTTTTGTATTATAGTTATGATTTTCAATAGCCTATTTAATTTGTTTTGTATTTTGTTTATTAGTAAAGATATTCATCCCCACAGTCATTCTTAAACGAACCACGCTAATAACTCTAACTAATACAGTAGTTACCAATAATAATCATACGCTTAAGAAAACACCTATAAATAATGAACAAAATAATTTTCTTATTTTAGCAATTCTGAAACTGGTTCAAAAACAATTTTTTCAATGTCAGAAAGGTAAATGGCCAATTGTTGTTGCTTGGTAAAGAATTCTGACAAGAGGCTATTCCCCTGAATCTGCTTGCCAAAGCCTTCCATTTTAGCTTGGAAGGAAGCGTCTGGCATTTGACCTGTCTGAGCTAGTCTTTGAATTTCCTCTTGGAAGGCAACATATTCTGTAAAGATTTTACTTGCCTCTGCATCTGCTGAAATAGCATCTTTAGCTGCTTTAACAGCCTTGTATTCTGGTAATTCGCGTAGACCGCGACTGAGTTCGTTTGCACTATCGTAAATATTTGACATGATTTTCTCCTTATTTGATGACGACTGTGTAGTCGGTATTTTCTGTTATGAGATGCTCAGCTCTTTCCAAGTCTTGAGCATTTTTAAATGAAATTTGTAGAATCCCGTGAATATCCTCACGGTTTTCCTCATTGATGTGAATATTAACCAAGGAAGTTCCTCGTAGCAATTCCAAAATCCTCAAGATGACATCTTCTTCATCGGGAACGTCAACATAGAGATCGTAAGAACTGTCCACTCCACCACGTTTATGGATTTCCATAGCCTGACGTTGCTCACGCGCTTGGTTGAAAAAATTCCAGATTTGCTCCTCATCTCCCTTGCTGATAGCTTGTCCAACCTCATCTAAACGTTCCTTGAAATCCTCAATGCGGTCTAGAATAGTCTCACGATTGGACAAGAGAATGGAGGTCCACATACCTGGCTCGCTTTCCGCAATCCGAGTCATATCTCGAAAACCACCTGCCGCAAAGCGCCTTGCCATCTCATGTTCTTGAGCATAAACCGCGGTCTGTTCCATGAGACTAGAAGCCAGAATATGAGGAAAATGGCTAATCTGAGAAGTCACCCGATCATGCTCCTTGGCATCAATCTCGATAAAACGAGCATGAAGACCTGAAAGCAGATCCTTCATTTCCTCAAGCGTGTCCTGACTTGTCAGGCTTGAAGGTGTAAAGATATAATAGGCATTTTCAAAAAGATTGACATCTGCAGAAGCAGCCCCTGTCTTATGACTACCAGCCATGGGATGGGCCCCGACAAAGCGAACAGATTTGCCAGCCAAATACTGCTCCGCTGCATCCACAATAGCTGACTTGGTCGAACCAGCATCTGAAATAATGACGCCTTCTTTCAAGTCCAAGTTGGCCAATTCCTTAATAAAGGAAATGGTTTGTTTGATTGGCAAGCTAAGAATAATAATATCCGCAAGAGGAGCAAAACTAGCAAAATCATCTGTTGCACGGTCAATCATGCCTTCTTTCAAGGCAATATCTCTCGAAGCTTGACTGCGATTATAACCTAAAATTTCATAATCTGGATGATCGCGTTTGATACCTAGGGCCATAGAGGCTCCAATCAATCCAAGACCCGCGATATAGACTGTTTTTGCCATAGGAACTCCTTAATAGTTCTTTGTATAGTCTCGGTGTTTGGCTACCGCTTCTTTTAGTTCCTCGAGATTGTCTGATGAGAATTTTTCAAGGATTTCTTGTGCCAGAACCGTTGCCACAACGGCTTCCATGACCACACCTGCTGCTGGAAGAGCGGTCGGATCACTTCTCTCCACAGTTGCCTTGTAGGGTTCATGGGTTTCGATATCCACACTCATAAGAGGCTTATAAAGAGTAGGAATGGGTTTCATGACGCCACGAACAACGATAGGTTGCCCATTGGTCATACCACCTTCAAAGCCGCCCAGATTGTTAGTACGGCGGGTATAGCCATCTTCTTTAGACCAGAGAATTTCATCCATGACTTGGCTGCCTTTACGATAACCAGCTTCAAATCCAAGACCAAATTCCACCCC
Organism: uncultured Streptococcus sp.; assembly: GCA_963518035.1. Lineage (GTDB taxonomy): Bacteria > Bacillota > Bacilli > Lactobacillales > Streptococcaceae > Streptococcus. Next base: position 4,776 of record CAUQIK010000014.1, read on the forward strand.
TTTAAAAGCATTGATAGAAACAACTGCTTGGGCCAATCGCGCATCCAATTTTCTGTCCCATTGGACATAGGAACCAAGACCGACTGGAACACCTCCAACGACTGTCTCGACAACTCCACCGATGGTATCACCGTCACGTTTAATTTGATCAATATAATCCTTGATTTCCTGTTCCCGTTCTTGGTTGACAATAGAAACTTCAGACTGGGCAGCTCTTTCCTTAATCTCAGTCACTGTGAGATTCTCAGGAACATCGATTTCCTTGCCACCAAAGACCACGACATGGTTGGCAATTTCCATATCCAGCTCAGCCAAGATGCGTTTGGCTACTGCCCCAACTGCTACCCGCATGGTGGTTTCACGAGCTGATGAGCGCTCCAAGGAATTACGCAAATCATCAAAACGGTACTTGATGCCCCCAACCAAGTCGGCATGACCTGGACGAGGATGGGTGATTTTTCGTTTGCTTTTAAGGCGGTCTTCAATGTCCTCCGCAGACATGATATCCAGCCATTTTTGGTGGTCCTTATTGATGACATCCATGGTAATGGGAGCCCCAGTAGTCCTCCCATGGCGAACACCCGAAGTAAAGATAACTTGGTCGCTCTCAATCTTCATACGACCACCGCGGCCGTATCCACCCTGACGACGTTTCAAATCCTCATTGATATCCTCAGCTGTCAAAGGAAGTCCAGCTGGAATTCCCTCAATGATAGCTGTCAGACGGGGACCGTGTGATTCTCCTGCAGTTAAATATCTCATACACTCTCCTTATTTTACCAAGTAGTCTTTCATCTCTTCCAGAGAAACTGGGTGAATAGTCGCTGAACCAAGCTCTGGTACCAAGACCAATTTCAAGGTATTGCCACGAGCTTTCTTGTCATGAGTCAAAGCTTGATAAAGCTTGTCAACATCCCAGTTTTCATAGTCAACAGGTAAGCCAAATTTCTGACACATAGCTGTAATGGACTGGGTAATGCCAGCTGGCATGAGGCCTTTTTCCTCAGCCACCTTGGAAATCTGAACCATGCCCATGGCCACAGCTTCTCCATGCATGACCTTGCCATAACCGGCCGTTGCTTCAATGGCGTGGCCAATAGTGTGGCCAAAATTGAGGTAAAGGCGAACACCATTGTCCAACTCATCCTCTACCACCATCTTGCGCTTGACCTGACAAGAATGTTCAATCAAGGTCTCTGCATGCTCCAAAATGCTCTCTACAGAACCATCTAGCTCCGTCAAGAGAGTCCATAGTTCTGGATCCTCAATCAAGCCATACTTGATGACCTCACCCATCCCTTCAATCAACTCTCTCTTTCCAAGTGTTTCAAGAACAAGTGGGTCAATCAGAACCCCGTCTGGCTGGGCAAAGGTCCCCACCATATTTTTAGCAAATGGAGTGTTGACACCCGTCTTTCCACCGATAGAAGAATCCACCTGGGCAGTCAAACTAGTCGGAATCTGAACAAAATGAATACCCCGCATATAGGTAGAGGCTACAAATCCAGCCAGGTCTCCAACGACACCGCCACCAAGAGCCACGATTCCATCGCTACGAGTCAACCCCTGCTTAACTAGGAATTCATAGACTTTCTGAACAGTAGTTAAATTCTTTCTTTCTTCCCCTTCCAAAAAGTCAAATACCGCTACCTGAAAACCAGCATCTTCTAGGCTGAGTTTGACCTTCTCTGCATAAAGAGAAGCTACATGGTTGTCTGTTACAATGACCACTTTTTGTGGTTGCCATAGTTCTCGCAACCATTGGCCAGCCTGAGCCAGACAACCTTTTTCAATCTGAATATCATAAGGATGATGAGGAATATCGATTCTGATTTTCATAGGAGAATCTCCCTTTCTTTATTGGTATTTTTCTGTTAAAGACTGCCAAATTTCTTCTGTCGGCATTTCCTTGCCTGTCCACAGTTGAAAAGCTTCTGCAGCTTGATAGAGCAACATTCCCAGACCATTGACCGCTGGATTCCCCTGACTTCTAGCCCATTTCAAAAATGGTGTTTCAAAGGGTTGGTAAATGATATCTGCTACTAAAAGAGTTTCTGATAGGACAATGTTTTCAGGAACTGGAGATGATTGACCATCCATGCCCACACTGGTCGCATTGACAAGTAAATCCGACTCAGCAATCCTTGCTTGCAGTTCAGAAACATCTTCTAAAGCATACAAGTCCACTTTAAAGCCTGTCTGCTCCTGTAACTTGTTCAGGTAAGGTCTTGTTTTTTTCATAGAAACTGAACGAACAAAGACAGAAATCTGACTGACACCATCCAAAATAGCCTGTGCCAAGATTGATTTAGCCGCACCACCTGCACCCAGCAGGGTCATCTTTTTACCTGAAATTGTAAAAGAAGGCAAGCTCTTAAAAAATCCCTTGCCATCTGTATTATATCCAATTAAATTGCCATTCTCATTGACAACCGTATTAACCGCACCTATCAAGCGTGCTTCATCGCTCAGCTCATCCAAATAAGGAATCACCTGCTCCTTATAGGGCATGGACAGGTTGATGCCAAACATCTGGTAGCGACGAATATTGGCCACTGTTTCTGCCAAGTCACCCGCTTCAATCTCCCAAGCCACATAAGCACCATTGGTAGCTGTCGCCTCAAAGGCACTATTGTGGATAAAGGGGGAAATCGAATGCTTAATAGGATTGGCAACAACGGCAGCTAAACGTGTATAGCCATCAAGCTTCATCCAAAATCTCCCGAATTTTTTTCATGTTAGCTAAGGAAATCTGACCTGGGGCACTTGCCTCATCTAGACTAGCAAAAGACCAGCTAGAACCTGTCACATCCGCAGTGATACGAGAGACCTTGCCCACCTTGCCCATAGAAATCGTCACATATTCCTGCTCAGGATTGAGGATTTTAAAGCCTCGTGTATAGTTCATCAAGTCTAGCACATCCTGCTCCGTGTGAGCCATCACCGCAACCTTAACAAGTTTTGGATTTAGGCTCGTCAACTCTGACAAGATCTCCATCATGTTTTCAGGTGTTTCTTGGAAATTATGATAACTCAAAACGAGATTTGGGAAGTCCAGCATTTCCTCAAAAACATCCTTGTAGCTATAGTACTCAAAATCAATATAGTCTGGTTGATAGAGTTGTGCCACTTCCTTGATTAGATGGATATATTCTTCTGGAGAAAGGTCGATTTCTCCCCCCTCAGAGCGAGTCCGTAGCGTGAAGACCAACTCACGACCGGCGAATTTTTCAAAAATAGCTGGAGCCACCTGCAAAATAGCTTCTTTAGGCAGATAGTCGGCACGCCATTCAATGATGTCGGCATCCAGATACCTCGTGGCATCCAGAGCCTGAGCCTCCTCTAAACTTCTTGGCATTACTGAAACGATTAATTTCATTTACTAACCTTCATACTAATCACCTTGAGGTAATTACTACTTTCATCTTTTTTATTATAGGCGAAATCTGCTGGAAGACCGTATTTGTTTAAAATCTGGTAACTTCTTCCTGCAAAGCCTTTATCAATTTGTTCTGTAAATTTCTGACTGGATACATTTGCAGCATTGGTACTGGCAATAATAATACCTCCCGGATTTAAAATCTCAAGACTCTGGGAAATCAACTTGTGATAATCCTTGGCCACAGAGAACGTTTGTTTTTTGTTCCGAGCAAAGCTAGGCGGATCTAGGACAATCACATCATAGGTCAAGCCTTTTCGCTTAGCATACTTGAAATACTCAAAGACATCCATGACTATAAAACGATGGTCGTCTGTGCTGATTCCATTTACCTGAAAATGCGCTTGAGACAATTCTCGTGAACGTTTAGCTAGGTCAACCGAAGTAGTCTGGCTTGCTCCTCCCATGGCTGCAGCTACTGAAAAGGCTGCTGTGTAGGAAAACATATTGAGCAAGGATTTACCCATAGCCAATCCATCCACTAAACTACCGCGAACTTCATGCTGGTCTAGGAAAATCCCTGTCATCAAGCCATCGTTCATAAAGACTTGATACAGAACACCATTTTCCAAAACAGTGAAAAAGTCAGGTGCTTCTTGACCATAAACATGGGCAGATTCATAGTCCAAACCCTTAAAACGGATCTTCTCATAGGCTCCTAAAACCTCAGGAAAAACCTGTCTAAAAGCTTCTGAGATAACCTTGCGAATCTGATAAACATAAGAGTTATACCAAGAAAAGACAGCATAGTCGCCATAAAGGTCCACTATCAGACCACCAAAGCCATCTCCCTCTTGGTTGAAGAGACGAAAGGCAGTTGTCAATTCATCTTGATAGTAGGCACTTCTCTTTTCTTTAGCTTGTCTAAACAGCGTTTCAAAGAAAGCTTGATTGAAGGTCACCTTGTCTTTGCTCACAAACCAGCCCAAGCCCTTGTTTTGCTGAGAAAGGTAGGCACTACCAAGAAAGTTTCCATCTTGACTATGGACTTCTACTTCCTGATCCTTGAGATTGATATTCTCAAGATCGCTGGCTTCTAGTAAAACAAACCCCTTGGAAAGCTTTTTTTCAACCCGTTTGTTGACTCTTATTCTATTCATAGTCCCTATTATAGCAAATTTTGTGACAATTCTCAAAAAAGAAACTACCCTTGCTTTTTTACTCTAGTTTTAAAAAATGGTATACTAATACTAATAAAAACTTAGGAAGTAATTGTGTGAGAATCAATTTTAACAAAATCCAAAAAGCCATGGGTACCAGACTGGGTTTTGTCCTAACCCTTTTAATCCTCTATTGGCTCAAAACCTTATTAGCCTATACCTTTGACTTTAATTTAGATATTCAATTGGGCAAGCTGCAAGGAAATTACCTTGCCTTTATCGCCTTTTTCAATCCCATTCCTTTGGGACTCCTCCTGCTGGCTCTAGCCCTTTATGCTCGCTCAACCAAGGCCTTTTACAGTCTTAGTATAGCTATTTATAGCCTTTTGTTTATTTGGCTCTATTCTAATATTTTTTACTATCGAGAATTTAGTGACTTTATCACGGCCAATACCATGAATGTGGTCAGCAAGGTATCTGTTGGTACTGCGGAACTAGAGTTACTGCGCCCTTGGGATTTTATCTATTTTATGGATTTCCCATTGCTGGCTTATCTTCTCTATAAAAAGCTTATCCAGCTGGACAGGAGACCTTTCAAATTCCGCTCCAGTGTTGCCATCACTGCTCTCTCAGCCCTGCTCTTTTCTGCTAATCTTTTCTTGGCAGAGATTGAACGTCCCGATCTCCTATCGCGAGGATTTTCTAATTATTATATTGTTCGTGCCCTTAGTTTGCCAGCCTTTTTAGGTTATAGCGCCAACCAATCCTACAGTGCAAACAAAGAACGTGCCAAGGCTTCTGAGACCGACCTTCAACCTATCACAGACTATATTCAAGAACATTCTGCTAAGCCCAATCCAGACTATTTTGGACTTGCCAAAGGGAAAAATGTGATTTATCTCCACTTGGAGAGTTTTCAGCAATTCCTGCTTGACTATAAACTCAACATAGATGGAACTGAGCATGAAGTCACTCCCTTCCTTAATTCCCTCTACCATTCGCAATCAACCCTAGCTTTTTCGAATATCTTTAACCAAGTCAAGGCTGGTAAGACCTCAGATGCGGAAACCATGTTGGAGACTGGTTTGTTTGGACTTGACCAAGGTTCCTTTATGGTCAACTATGGAGGTACCAATACCCAGCAAGCTGCGCCTTTTATCCTATCAAAAAATGGCTATCAATCGAGTGCTGTCTTTCACGGTAACATTGGGACCTTCTGGAATCGAAATACAACCTACAAACAATGGGGCTACCAATACTTCTTTGACGCATCCTATTTTACTAAGCAAGACAGTAGCAATTCTTTCCAATATGGTTTAAATGATAAAATCATGATGAAAGATTCTATTCAGTATCTGGAGCACTTGCAGCAGCCTTTTTATGCTAAGTATATCACGGTATCCAATCACTATCCCTATGCTAGCAATCTGACTGGCGATGAGCTAGGTTTCCCACTGGCCAAGACCAAAGACGAAACAATCAACGGCTACTTCCAAACAGCCAACTATCTGGATAGTGCTATCAAAGCTTTCTTTGACTATCTCAAAGAAAGTGGCCTCTATGAAAATTCCATCATCGTCATATACGGAGACCATTATGGAATTTCTAACTCCCGCAATCCTGACCTGGCTCCCTTGATTGGCAAGACATCTGAGAACTGGTCGAATTACGACAATGCCATGTTGCAACGAGTGCCTTTTATGGTGGTCATGCCTGGCTATGAAAAAGGACAAATCATCAATACCTACGGTGGACAAATCGATATCTTACCGACTCTCGAACACCTCCTTGGTATTGAGTCCAATTCCTTCCTTCAAGTCGGCCAAGACCTTCTGTCTTCAGATCATCAAGAAATCGTTACCTTTCGGACTGCTAATTCCTTCGTCACACCCAAATATACCAGCTACGACGGACGAACCTACTATACTGAGAGCGGTCTTGAAATCAGCAATCTCGATGAACAAGCTCAGACTGAACTAGAAATCGTTCGGCAGGCAGCCAGCCAACAGCTAAAAATCAGCGACCAAATTCAAACTGGTGATTTGATACGTTTCTACCAAGCAGATCATCTTGGAAAAGTTGATACAGAAAGTATTTCTTACCTCAATTCTTTACCAATTCTTCAAAAGATTGAGCAGGAAAAAGGTAGTCAATCAACCAGTCTCTTTAGCCAACGACAAGGTAAGACCAGTACTGACCTTTTCAAAGCACCAAGTTACCAAGAACTCCATCCAGAGTCTGCAGAAACTGAATCAAAATCACAATAAAAGATGCTCTTCCATCGTGGAGGAGCATTTCTTTTTAAAAATTTATCAAGCAAGCGACCAACTATCTCATCTTTTTTCTATTTCTGTCAATATGCGTGATAGATAGTAATGATAGCTAAAAATAGCAAGACCAAGCAAAACGATAAGAGCTCCTACTCCCGAGCTAATGGCAAGGATAGGGGAGAGAGACCGAACCAAGAATATGCTCCCTATTACAAGGGCCATTAAGATTGCACTATAAATTAAGAGTAAAATTATTGCTACTATACGATTTGAACGGTTCACCAGGTCCGTAATGTTACTCCAATTGGTTGACAAATTTTTAACGTCCTTAAAGTAATGGTGGCAAGAAAGGATGACACTGGCAAGGGTCCAGACTACAAGAAGGTAAATCATCGAAAGGATGGGCAAGCCTAAATATAGAGAAAGACCAAGTAAAGTCAGAACTGGTAAAAAGGACTGGACAGCAAATATAATCCAAAATTTCACTTTCACATAACGAGCAAAATCAAAGGGTAAACTCTTAAGAAAATCAACATTTTCCCTCTCTAAGGATAAGGCAATTGAATGCAGGCTGGTGATATTGTTATTGACAACAGATATAAAAAGAGCTATAAAAAACAAGGGTAACCAGTATGGAGGATGAATGTCTGGAACTATCTGAGAATCTCGGATGTTGGAAATCAGACCAATCATCATGAGATAAGGAAGGAAAGCACTTGTAAAAAGCACTGTAATCACGCCAGTCCCCTGTCCCAAAAGGGTGAGGTGGTAGCGTAAAACCATGCGGAAAAATCCCTTTTTAGTAGTTGAAATTCTCTCCTTACTGCGACGTTCTTTCTTGACCTTCTCCTCACTGTTAAGCAGGATAACGTCATAAAAACGAGGAAAAACCTTCTTTTTGCTCAAGTAAAGCAAGAAGAGAGTTAGTCCTATCCAAGCGAGCAGACCCAGGATGGCTTCTGTCGAAAAAGGCTCCACTGCTATTTTGTAAAAGAGATGAATAGGATAAAGGAGAACTGGAATGTCTCTAACTTTGTCAACAATACGTCCAGAAGTCGACTGTAGAAAGAAGACAAATATTAAAGGTATGAGAACTCCTATCCCAATCATCACATTCGAAAAAATAGACTGATACTTTCTGAAGACCCTAGTCTGAGCCAAGAAATGTACTGCCACTACCATCACTAAAGTAACAGAGACAAATAATAAGGTCAAGGACAGTAGCATCAAAGTCAAGCCTAGCCAAAGAGAAGGTGCTAGCCTAATATAGAGGACTAGAAAATAAGCTAGGATTGGTACAATTCCAGGCAGAGCTGGCAAGAGGACAGACAGTCCTTTAGCGATTATAATCTCTGATTCTTTAAAGGCATAGGGCCTATAGGAGACTAGGTCCTTACTCTCATAAAAGACATTGTAAAAAGCTGTTAAAGAAGTTGAAAAGGCAATCACTAGTAAAATAGCAACCATGAAGCTAAAATAAACAGGCATTTCCTCAAAAGGAAAACGAAAGGCTATATTTATAAACATGAAAAGCATCAAGAGACTAGAAAAAATGTAAGAACTTAGGACTCTAGCGGAAACATTTACTTTTTTCCCAGGATTCTTAGCCTGCTTCTTTCGTAGATTAGCCAGATTAGCTTCTTGAGATGAATAGAGGATATTGATATCCACTAATTTTTTAATGACCTTGAGACGCATCTGAAACCTCCTCTTTTCTACCAGCAAGGTTAAGGTAGATACTTTCCAAAGACTGGTCTGGGTGGTCTTTTCTCAAGTCCTCTACACTACCACAATAAATCAAATGCCCCTTTTTTAAAATGGCAATCCGATCACAGACTTGCTCGGCTACCTCTAGGACATGGGTTGAAAACAAGACTGTCTTGCCTTTTTGTGCATGTTCCTTCATCATCTGCTTCAAATCAAAGGCAGCCTGGGGATCCAAACCAGTCAAGGGTTCGTCCAAGACCCAAATATCAGGATCAGACAAGAGTGCCCCGATGACAAAGACTTTCTGACGCATTCCGTGAGAAAGAGTTTCAATGACCTGATAGCGGTTTTCAGCAAAATCAAAAACGTTCAATAACCTAGCTAGACTAGCCTCCAAGTCAGAGCTAGTCAGATCATAGGATGAAGCAATCAATTCCCAAAACTCATTGGCCGTTAAGCGTAAAAATAAGTCAGGCGAGTCTGCTACGTAGCCAATCTTTCGTTTAATAGCCAAGCGATTTTCCGATAAATCCTGACCGTCTACCAAAATACGACCACTGCTGGGCGAAATGATACTGACTAAGGATTTTATAGTGGTCGATTTTCCAGCCCCATTATGGCCAATCAAGCCCATAATCTCTCCATTTTCAATCTGCAAATTGAGATTGCTTAAAGCCTCTTTATCACCATACAACTTACTAACATTTTGAAATTCAATCATGAGAAATCTCCTCTCTTTATCTATGTAATTTACTATAATTATAGCGCTTTCATTTTAAAAATCAACATTTTATATAAAATAGTCAAAAACTTATTATTCAGTTTTACGCAAACGTTTGAGCTAACCGATACTTTATGATAGAATAAAGAACAAGATTGACAAGTAAGAGGAAACATCATGCAAAATCAAACACTCATGCAATACTTTGAATGGTATCTGCCCCACGACGGTCAGCACTGGACGCGTCTGGCTGAAGATGCTCCACACCTAGCTCATCTGGGGATCAGCCACGTCTGGATGCCACCAGCTTTTAAGGCAACCAATGAAAAAGATGTCGGCTATGGGGTCTATGACTTATTCGACCTAGGAGAGTTTAACCAAAAAGGTACTATCCGCACCAAGTATGGTTTCAAAGAAGACTATCTTCAAGCCATTCAAACCCTAAAAGCACAGGGAATCCAGCCTATGGCCGATGTGGTACTCAACCACAAGGCTGCAGCCGATCACATGGAAGCCTTTCAGGTTATCGAAGTGGATCCTGTAGACCGTACAGTTGAACTTGGGGAACCCTTCACCATCAATGGCTGGACTAGCTTTACCTTCGATGGTCGCCAAGATACCTACAATGACTTCCACTGGCACTGGTACCACTTCACCGGTACAGACTATGATGCCAAACGTCGAAAGTCTGGGATTTATCTGATTCAAGGAGACAACAAGGGTTGGGCAAATGAGGAATTGGTCGATAATGAAAACGGTAACTATGACTACCTCATGTATGCCGACCTAGACTTTAAACATCCTGAAGTCATCCAAAATATCTATGACTGGGCTGACTGGTTCATGGAAACGGCTGGTGTAGCTGGTTTCCGCTTGGATGCTGTTAAACACATTGACTCTTTCTTCATGCGCAATTTTATCCGTGATATGAAGGAAAAATACGGTGAAGATTTCTATGTTTTTGGTGAATTCTGGAATCCTGACAAGGAAGCCAATCTAGACTATCTTGAAAAAACGGAAGAACGATTCGACCTTGTCGATGTTCGTCTCCACCAGAATCTCTTTGAAGCCAGTCAAGCTGGCGCAAACTATGACCTTCGTGGTATTTTCACAGATAGCTTGGTTGAACTCAAACCTGACAAGGCTGTAACCTTTGTCGACAACCACGATACTCAACGTGGCCAGGCTCTTGAGTCTACTGTTGAAGAATGGTTCAAACCAGCAGCCTATGCCCTCATTCTATTACGCCAAGATGGCCTTCCATGTGTCTTTTACGGAGACTACTATGGGATTTCGGGGCAGTATGCTCAACAAGATTTCAAAGAAGTCCTTGACCGCCTCCTAGCCATCCGAAAAGACTTGGCCTATGGAGAACAAAATGACTACTTTGATGATGCTAACTGTATCGGTTGGGTACGCTTAGGTGCTGAAAATCAATCCCCAATCGCAGTCCTTATCTCAAATGACCAAGAAAACAGCAAATCAATGTTTGTCGGCCAAGAATGGGCTAACCAAACCTTTGTAGATTTACTTGAAAACCACCAAGGTCAAATTACAATTGATGAGGAAGGTTATGGACAATTCCCAGTCTCAGCTGCTTCGGTAAGTGTCTGGGCAGCTAATACTATTTAATAGCTCATAATATTCAAGCCAGATCCAAACGGATTTGGCTTTTTTGCATTCACAAAAAGACCTATCCAAATGGATAGATCTTTTTACTCAATGAAAATCAAAGAGCAAACTAGGAAGCTAGTCGCAGGTTGCTAAAAACACAGTTTTGAGGTTGTAGATAAGACTGACGAAGTCAGTTACCTATACCTACGGCAAGGCGAAGCTGACATTGTTTGAAATTGATTTTCGAAGAGTATTACTTGATTACAATTTACCTGCTACTGCATCCAACAATTCTTGGATTTTAGCTTGGTTGCTTCCTCCTGCCATGGCCATGTCTGGTTTACCACCACCACGTCCATCGACGATTGGTGCCAATTCTTTGACAAGGTTTCCTGCATGAAGGTCTTTTGTCTTGCTTGCTACAAGAACATTGACTTTATCACCGATAGAAGCAACTAGGACAAGAAGATCAGAGTAGTCTTTTTGTTTCCAGTTATCCGCAAAGGTACGAAGGGCACCTGCATCTGATAAAGAAACTTGACTAGCAATGTAACGGTGACCATTGACTTCCTTCACATCCTTGAAGATATCGCCTGCGGCTGCAGCTGCAGCTTTTTCTTTCAACTCAGCATTTTCTTTTTGCAATTGACGAAGTTGTTCTTGAAGTCCTTCTACCTTGTGAGGGACTTCTTTAAATTGAGGTGCTTTCAAGGTTGCTGCGACAGCTTTAAGAGCATCCTCTTGTTCACGGTAAGCTTCAAAGGCTTCCTTACCAGTCACTGCCAAGATACGGCGAGTTCCTGATCCGATTCCTTCTTCTTTGACAATCTTGAAGAGACCAATCTCAGAAGTGTTGCCAACGTGGGTACCACCACAAAGCTCCACTGAGTAGTCACCAATCGTAACAACACGAACTTCCTTACCGTATTTCTCACCAAAGAGGGCCATAGCTCCCATTTCTTTAGCAGTGTCAATATCCGTTTCAACTGTCTTCACTTCAAGAGCTTCCCAGATTTTCTCATTGACTTGCTGCTCAATCGCACGCAATTCTTCAGCAGTCACTGCTTGGAAGTGGGTAAAGTCAAAGCGAAGGAATTCTACTTCATTAAGCGAACCTGCCTGAGTTGCATGGCTGCCAAGGATATTGTGAAGAGCCGCATGGAGCAAGTGAGTCGCAGTGTGGTTTTTCATAACACGGTGACGACGATTTGTATCAATTGCCAAGGTATATTCTTGGTTCAAGGCAAGCGGTGCAAGGACTTCAACAGTGTGAAGGGCTTGTCCGTTTGGTGCTTTTTGAACATTTGTCACAGTAGCCACAACCTTACCTGACCCATCCAAGATTTGTCCGTGGTCAGCTACCTGTCCACCCATTTCAGCATAGAATGGAGTCTCTGCAAAGATCAGAGAGGCAGTTCCTTCTGACACAGCTTCTACTTCTGCATTATCAGCCACGATAGCCACCAATTTAGAAGACAATTGGCTAGCATTGTAGTTGAAGACACTTTCTACAGTGATGTTTTGAAGGGTTTCATTTTGCATACCCATTGAGCCACCCTTGACAGCTGACGCACGCGCACGTTCTTGCTGTTCTTTCATGGCTGCTTCAAAACCTTCACGGTCTACAGTCATACCAGCTTCTTCAGCGATTTCTTCAGTCAATTCAACTGGGAATCCATAAGTGTCGTAAAGTTTAAATACATCTGAACCAGCAATGACAGATTGACCTTTTTCTTTCAAGTCTGCTACGATGCCTTGAGCAAAGTGTTGACCTGAGTGAAGAGTACGCGCAAATGACTCTTCCTCGCTCTTAACGATTTTTTCGATAAAGTCACGTTTTTCAAGCACTTCTGGGTAGTAGCTTTCCATGATTTTTCCAACAGTTGGAACGAGTTTGTAAAGGAAAGGCTCATTGATACCCAATTTTTGACCATGCATAGAAGCACGACGGAGAAGACGACGAAGGACATAACCACGACCTTCATTTCCTGGAAGGGCACCATCACCGATAGCAAATGAAAGTGAACGGATGTGGTCAGCAATAACCTTAAAGCTCATGTTGTCGCCATCTTGGTCATAGACCTTACCAGATAATTTCTCCACTTCACGAATGATCGGCATGAAGAGGTCTGTCTCAAAGTTTGTCTTAGCCCCTTGGATAACGGCCACCAAACGCTCCAAACCAGCGCCCGTATCAATGTTCTTGTGTGGCAATTCCTTGTACTCGCTACGAGGAACAGCAGGGTCTGCGTTAAATTGTGACAAAACGATGTTCCAGATTTCGATGTAACGGTCGTTTTCAATATCTTCTGCAAGTAAACGAAGACCGATATTTTCTGGGTCAAAAGCCTCTCCACGGTCAAAGAAAATTTCTGTATCAGGTCCAGAAGGTCCTGCACCGATTTCCCAGAAGTTGTCCTCAATAGGAATCAAGTGACTTGGATCCACTCCCACTTCAATCCAGCGGTTGTATGAATCTTTATCATCTGGATAGTAGGTCATGTAAAGTTTTTCAGCTGGAAAGTCAAACCATTCTGGGCTTGTCAAAAGCTCATAAGCCCAAGTGATGGCTTCGTCACGGAAGTAATCTCCGATTGAGAAGTTCCCCAACATTTCAAACATGGTATGGTGACGCGCAGTCTTCCCTACGTTTTCGATGTCGTTGGTACGGATAGCCTTTTGGGCATTGGTAATACGTGGATTTTCAGGGATAATGGTCCCGTCAAAGTATTTCTTAAGGGTTGCTACCCCAGAGTTGATCCACAAAAGAGTTGGATCATTTACAGGAACCAAACTCACTGATGGTTCTACTGAGTGACCTTTAGTCGCCCAGAAGTCAAGCCACATTTGGCGTACTTGTGCACTAGATAGTTGTTTCATATTGTCTCCTTATTGCTTGTTTAATTTGATTGACTTTCCAGCATTTCCACATAGTCAATAGCGACACAGAGGGAAATGACTAGATCTGCATAAGCGTCCTCCAGAACCGTTACGGTATAGGTAGAGGTCAGATGAAAGAGTTCTTTCCTGATTTCCGCAATCAACTGATCACGATCATCCAGTAGTTTGAAATTCAAATCCCAGATATTGCCCTCGATACGAAGCCCCAGATTATCAAACTCATACTTATCTCGCCAGAAGGTCAACTTCTTACGAATTACAAAACTCGATCCATCCTGAAGCTGAATCTCAAAACGAGGAAGTAGAGTCCAAATCTCTTTACTAATCTCACTGACTTGGTTACCAAATGCATCATAGATAGTAAAGGTTTTGGGAATTTTAAAAAATGATCCCTCTACCTGATAGGCGATTTCTCCCCTGTCATCCTTGATAGCGAAGCGCTCGCCTCCAAGACGAAACTTTTGTTTGACAAGAAATGTTTTCATCAACACCTCCAAAAAATCAAAAGACAAGTTCATATCACGAAGGGCGAAAAACCGCGGTACCACCTTCATTCAATGAACTTGTCATTCTCTTATTCTTATGCAATTGTATGATTGAGTAGCATGACTTCCTAGCTTAGATGGCTCGCAGCACCGCCATTTCTCTGGACTAAGACAACTGAAAATCAATTCTCAACTTTCTTATTATATCGTTTTTTTAAGCTTGCGTCAACTGGAAATGATCCCCATTTAAATAACCCATTCCCTACATCTCTTCTTACTTTTTCAGGATATATTTTTTCTTACTGCTATCACTCTTTTTATCCCAACTTTTATCCCACATTTTCGAATTGCTAAAAATAGCTACGAAAATATTCCAAAATATAAAGTTTCCTATCACCAAATATATGGAATCAGTTGTTAGGTATTGTCGATCCAAACCATCCTTTAGATAGAATAGTATATATGTTTGGTTAAAAATCATTAATGTTGGCCAATAACTTTTTTTGAAAAAAGTAGACATTTTCATTATTTGTTACCGCTTTCTGTAAGGTTAAACTTAGTATACTACTAGACAGGCAAATAAGCAACTATCATAGAAAAAGATACCGTTATAAAAATTTCCTTTTACATAAAAAAACGAACCAGCTGACTGATTCGTTTTCATCCGTTTAGCTCCTACTTCCGATACATTTTAAACTGTAGGAAGAGGTCGCTATATTTGCCTGTCCATTTATGGTCAAATTTCTCATAAACTTCTAGGTGTTTCATAGTTTCAGCGTCTGGATAGAAGGCCTTGTCTTCTTTTTTCTCCTCTGGGAGTAATTCCTTAGCTGGTAGGTTTGGTGTTGAATAGCCAACATACTCTGCATTTTTGAGAGCATTTTCGGGTTTCAACATAAAGTTGATAAAGGCATAGGCGGCATCTTGGTTTTTGACTGTTTTGGGAATGACCATATTGTCAAACCAAAGGTTGCTGGCCTCAGTCGGTACCACATAGCGTAGATTTTCGTTTTTTTCTAGCATTTGGCTGGCTTCACCAGAGAAGGTCACGCCGATAGCAGCATTGTTCTGAATCATGTAGCCCTTCATCTCGTCGGCAACAATAGCCTTGATATTTGGAGTCAACTTGTAGAGCTTATCCACTGTCTCTTCCAACTGCTGGGTATCCTTGGAGTTGAGGCTGTAGCCTAGGGAGTTGAGCCCCAATCCCAGCACCTCACGCGCCCCATCAAAGAGCATGATAGAGTTCTTATACTCTGGTTTCCAGAGGTCGTCCCAATGCTCAGGCGCTTCATCTACCATAGTTTCATTGTAGACAATTCCCAAGGTTCCCCAGAAGTAAGGGATGGAGAATTTATTGCCTAGGTCAAAGGACTGGTTGAGGAACTCTGGTCCGATATTTTCAAGACCTTCAAGTTTTGAATAGTCAAGCGGTACCAAGAGATCTTCGTCCTTCATCTTGTTGATCATGTATTCACTTGGGATAGCAATATCGTAGGTCGTTCCACCCTGCTTGATCTTGGTATACATGGCTTCGTTGGAATCAAAGGTCTCGTACTGGACTTGGATTCCTGTTTCTTCTGTGAATTGCTCCAAGAGTTCAGGATCGATATAATCACCCCAGTTGTAAATGACCAGTTTTTGACTATCTCGACTATTGATTTTACTATCGAGATGAGTCGCAATTCCCCATAAGACAAGGATAATGGCTGCAATTCCCGCTAAAAATGAATAGAGTTTTTTCATGCTTGCTCCTCCTTCTCACGTGAGATAAAGTAATAACCAACAACTAGGATAATACTAAAGAGAAAGACAAGGGCAGACAGGGCATTGATTTCTAGCGAAATCCCCTTCCGAGCACGAGAGTAAATCTCGACTGACAGGGTTGAAAAGCCATTTCCCGTCACAAAGAATGTCACGGCAAAGTCATCTAGCGAATAGGTGAAGGCCATGAAATAACCTGCAATTATAGACGGTGTCAGGTAAGGAAGCATGATTTCCTTGAACATCTGAAATTGACTGGCACCAAGGTCATAGGCCGCATGAATCATGTCACCGTTCATTTCCTTGAGACGAGGCAAGACCATCAAGACCACGATAGGAATGGAGAAGGCCACGTGACTAGATAGAACGGTCAAAAAGCCAAGTGAAAACTTAAGCTGGGTAAAGAGAATCAAGAAGCTGGCACCAATCATAACGTCAGGCGCAACCATGAGGATATTATTGAGTGAAAGAAAGGCTTCTTGGTATTTCTTACGAGACTGGTAGATGTAAATGGCACCGAAAGTCCCGATAATGGTCGCAATCAAGGCTGACAGAAAGGCCAAGAAAAAGGTCTGAGTCACAATCAACATGAGACGACCATCGCCAAACATAGTTTTAAAATGGCTCAAGCTAAAGCCTGTAAAGCTATTCATGTCGTTGCCTGCATTAAAGGCATAGCCAATCAGGTAAAAGATTGGCAGGTAGAGGACAAGAAAGACCAGTCCCAGATAAAGGTTGGCAAATTTTTTCATCGTTCTCTCCTTTCCTTGGTCACCCACATAGTGATGAACATGGTCAAGATGAGAATTACACCGATGGTTGAACCCATACCGTAGTTGTCATTGGTTAGGAAATTCTGTTCAATAGCCGTTCCCAGCGTAATAACACGGTTCCCACCAATCAAACGGGTCAGCATGAAGAGGCTCAAGCTGGGGATAAAGACAGACTGAACTCCACTTCGCACACCATTCATCGATAAAGGGAAGATGACATGGCGGAAGGTTTCCCACTTGGTCGCACCGAGATCGTAGCTGGCATTGATGAGGTTGTTATCCATATCATCCAAGACATTGAAAATCGGCAAAATCATAAAGGGAAGCTCGATGTAGCTTGCGACAAAGATAAAGGAGAAATCGGTAAAGAGCAACTGCTGCGAACCAATTCCGATAAATTCCAAAAATTGGTTAATAGAGCCATTTTGACCAAAAATCCCGATAAAGGCATAGGCCTTGAGGAGCAGGTTAATCCATGTCGGCAGAATGATTAACATGAGCCAGAGTTGACGGTGCTTGAGACGGGTCAAAAAGAGGGCTGTTGGATAGCTGATAAGGAGGGTCACAAAGGTCACAATTCCTGCATAAAGCACGGAGTTAAAGCTCATTTTGAGGTAGGTCAAGTTTTGTGAAGCAAAGTAAGATTTATAATTTTCTATACTGAACTGGCCTTCGATGTTGAAAAAGGATTGTCCGAAAATCAAGACCAAGGGTGCCAGGACAAAGAGGGCAATCCAAAGCATGTAGGGCACTACAAAGAGTTTAGAGCTTGTTTTCTTCATCTCTTTCCTCCTCGATTGCATTGATCAGACCTGCTTCTTGCTCTTCAATTTCTACGTATTCTTCGATACGAGCATCGAACTCTTCTTCGGTTTCGTTGAGACGCATGATATGGATGTCTTCTGGCTCAAAGTCCAGACCGATTTCCTCACCCACGATGGCCTTACGAGTTGAGTGGATCATCCATTCATTCCCAAGCTCGTCATAGGCGATAATTTCATAGTGAACTCCACGGAAGAGCTGGGTATCGACCTTAACTTGGAGCTTGCCTTCTTCAGGAAGGGTAATGCGCAAGTCCTCTGGACGAATGACAACCTCGACAGGCTCATTTGGCTTCATCCCCCCATCGACCGCTTCAAAGCGTTTGCCGTTAAACTCAACCAAGTAGTCCTCAATCATGGTTCCTGGCAAGATATTTGACTCACCGATAAAGGTGGCAACAAAGTGGTTAATCGGCTCATCGTAGATATCCACAGGTGTTCCAGACTGGACAATCTCGCCATCATTCATAACGAAAATCCAGTCACTCATGGCCAGGGCTTCTTCCTGATCGTGAGTGACAAAGACAAAGGTAATGCCCAATCGTTGTTGCAGTTCACGCAGTTCGTACTGCATGTCTGTTCGTAATTTCAAGTCCAGCGCTGATAAAGGTTCGTCCAACAAAACCACACGGGGTTGGTTGATGATGGCACGGGCAATAGCCACACGCTGACGTTGTCCTCCAGAGAGTTTACGGATGGAACGTTTTTCGTAACCTTCCAACTGAACCATCTTGAGAACTTCCGCTACGCGTTGTTCGATTTCTTTCTTGTCGATTTTACGCAAGCGGAGCGGAAAGGCAACATTTTCAAACACATTCATATGTGGAAACAAGGCATAGGATTGAAAGACCGTATGGACATCTCGCTTGTTGGTTGGGATATCATTGATACGGACACCGTCCAGCAAAATATCTCCTGTCGTCGCATCCAGTAAACCTGCAATGATGTTCAGGATAGTTGATTTCCCTGATCCAGATGCGCCTAGAAGGGTGTAAAATTTCCCTTCTTCCAACTCAAAGTTGATGTCTTTGAGAACCTTGGTGTTGCTGTCTTCAAAAACTTTAGAGACGTTTTTGAATTCAATAATTGGTTTTTTCAATTGTCATTTATTCCTTCTTTTTCATAGATTAACAGATCAGGGCTCTGTCAGACCGCTACTACCTCGTGTAGGAGATTGAACTGCCTACATTCTTCTGCACTAACGATAGGCTTTCACCCCCTTTCCATGACATAGCAGCAGCTTTTCAACTACAGCTTCCTACTTGCTTTCACCTAAAATACGGACTTCTCTCTCTAGAGTAACGCCAGAGTGTTCCTTGACTTTTTCAATCACAGACTCAATCAAGTCCTCGTAGTCTTTGGCCGTTCCGTCAGCAACATTAATCATAAAACCTGCGTGTTTTTCTGACACTTCCACGCCACCGATACGATAGCCTTTCAAGCCAGCTTCTGAAATTAATTGACCTGCAAAATGTCCTACTGGACGTTTAAAGACCGAACCACAAGATGGGTATTCTAAAGGTTGTTTGAGTTCTCGTAGATGCGTCAAGCGGTCCATTTCTTGCTTGATGACCTGATGGGTTCCTGGAGCTAAAGCAAATTTAGCTGACAAGACAACTGCACCTGACTCTTGAATAGCTGAATGGCGGTAACCAAAAGCCAAGTCCTTGGCAGACAGAGTTTCGATTTCTCCATCCTTGGTCAAGACCTTACAAGACTGCAAGATGTGGGCAATCTCGCCACCATAGGCACCTGCATTCATAAAGACAGCACCACCGACACTTCCAGGAATGCCACAAGCAAACTCAAAGCCAGTCAAACTATGACGAAGGGCAATGCGAGTTGTTTCAATCAAGTTGGCTCCTGCTTCTGCTTCAATTGTATAACCATCAACGGAAACGTTATTGAGCTTGTCACACAAGATGACAAATCCACGAATTCCACCATCACGAACGATGATATTGCTGGCATTGCCAAGAACCATCCAAGGGATATTTTCTTGATTGGCAAATTTGACAACGCGAGCTAACTCAAAACGATTTCGTGGAAAGACCAAATAATCGGCCTCTCCACCTACTTTTGTATAACTATAGCTATGCAAGGGTTCCTTGAAACGGATATCAATCCCTTCTAAGATTTCAAGCATTTTTTCTTTTACTGACATGACACTCTTCCTTTTACAAAATTCATTCCATTATACCATTTTTAAGACCATTTGACGACCCTAAAAAAATCTTGGGCTTATTTTAAACAAAAAAAGAGGTTTCCCCTCTTTTTATGATTTTTTGCAAAAGATGGCCTTTGTTCCATAAGCAACCAGAACAAGTTCAAGTGCTAGGACAACTTCCACCAAGACTGGATTGGTCAACCAGCCAACTTGAGCTAGAGATGGTGCCAGGTCAAAGAAGGCATGTAGTCCATAGGCCACTAGGAGATAAATCCATTTCTTCTGGCGAACAGCTTGGTAAACCCAAACAGTCAAGAGTAATTGGAAACCTAGCGCCAAGATTCTCTCAAAACCAAGCAAATAAATCTGCCAGACTGATAGCGACTGAATAGTTTTCAGCATATTTTCAGACAGCAATTGCATAACCTGTAGATTTTGCGTTTGAACTGCCGAGAGAACGATGTAGAGATTAATCAAACTAGTAAGGCCCAGGAAAATCAATTCCAAACCACCATGCCCTAGTCCATAAGCCAAGGCATCTGCCTTTTCCAAACTTCTCTTTTTCTCCAACCATTTGAAGAAAACAAGGCGAGCTGTTTCCTCAAAAAATGCTGCCATGGCTAATCCATAGATGATATAGACAAGCGGATGGTCTTGCAAGAGGGCAATACTACCGTCTTTTTGAGGATGTAAAACCAAGATATGCACCAGTTTTTCTAAAATCTGTGAAGAGACAAAGAAAGCAACAGCCCCCAAACCCAAGACAGCTAGATTAATCTGGTATTTCTTTTTGGCATACCAAATGCTTCCTATCAAGAAAGCCAGCAACAGCACCATGGTAATGATAATATGAATGGTCATTTTCTTCTCCTATTCCGCCTTTTCAATATCTTTTTTCATCTCGTCAACATTGAACTTAGCAAACAAGTATTGACGATCTTGGACTGGGAAACGTTGGTCCAACTGGTCAACTGCTCCCACCTCGATAATGCCTTCCTTGATGACAAAGTCCATGACATGCCCACCGAAGGTCAAATCATCTGAAATGAAGTGGAGATGATAGCCTGCCACACTGACCCCATGGAAAATCTCTGGTGTCCAGAAACCAACGATGGTCCCCACCACATTGTCACGACTATATTCAGGTTGATGGGTTGCGACCTCAGCAAACTTGGTATCTGGTGTTGACTTGGGAATCATACGCACATGCATATGTGAAAATTCCCCACGAATCTTGATTGAGCGGAAAAGATTTTCCCCATCATAATAAGACTCAATTCGTTCTTCCAATTCCTTGTCTGTCATCTCAAACCGCTGGCGGAAAATGACCTCTGCCTGGTGCGGTACTACTGCTGCATAAGGAATAAGGGCATCTGGCGACACTTCCACAATCTCTGGCTGGTCTCCTGACCCTTTGGCCTGGTAGGCCTTGCCATCCAATACAATCAATTCCCCATCAATAGAATCCAAGGTCCCCAAACCAAGGTCACCATGCTCTAGCAATTCTCCCACTGTCATGGTACCACCATAAAGGCCTGCCATCAAAGCTCCAAGGGTATTGTATTGAAATAATTTCACTGGTTCCTGCACGTTCTTATCCATTCACTTTCTTATCTGTTATTCTATAAATCTTACTCCTAAGTATACCACATTTGCCCCTAGATGTGAACGAGAGAAACACCCTAGACATTGCCAAGAAGGGAAAAAAAGGGTACAATGTAACAAAATCAAGGGAGGTCTGGAATGAAGAAACAAAGCAAGTACCAAGAGGTCGTTTCCTATCTGAAAAATGGTATCGAGTCTGGACGATTTCCGACGGGTAGTCGCCTACCTTCTATCCGTCAACTGAGCCTTGACTTTCACTGTAGCAAGGATACTGTCCAACGAGCCCTGCTGGAATTACGGCACGAACAATACCTCTATGCTAAGCCCCAGAGTGGTTATTATGTTCTAGAACAAGGACAACATCAAGACCTAGAAATCGAGGTTACCGATGAACATGCCAGTGCCTATGACGATTTCCGACTCTGTGTCAATGAAACCTTGATTGGCCGAGAAAACTACCTCTTCAACTACTATGACAACCAAGAAGGTTTAGAAGACCTAAGACAATCCATTCATAAACTCCTCTTTGACCAAGCTCTCTACTGCAAGGCTGATCAACTGGTACTGACTTCTGGAACCCAACAAGCTCTTTTTATTCTCTCTCAAATTTCCTTCCCTAGCCAATCCAAGGAAATCTTGGTAGAACAGCCGACCTATCATCGGATGAATCGCCTCTTGATTGCTCAGGGATTGGACTATCAAACGATCGAACGAGGCATTGATGGGGTTGACTTGGAGGAGCTGGAAGGACACTTCAAAACAGGAAAAATTAAGTTTTTCTACACCATTCCTCGTTTTCACTATCCTCTGGGGCATTCCTATTCTGAGCAGGACAAACGGGCTATTCTTGACTTAGCTGCCAAGTATGGGGTCTATATCGTAGAGGACGACTATCTGGGTGATTTGGACTCTAAAAAGGGCCAGACCTTCCACTATCTGGATACAGAGGAGCGCGTTATTTATATCAAGTCCTTCTCAACCAGCCTCTTTCCAGCCCTGCGGATAACAGCGCTCATCCTTCCAAATGCTATCAAAGAAGCCTTTGTGGCCTACAAAAATATCCTAGACTATGACAGCAACCTCATCATGCAAAAGGCCCTGTCACTCTATATTGACAGTCAATTGTTTGAGAAAAATCGTCTAGCTCGCTTGTCCAATCAGGAAGACTACCAAAAACAAATCGAGGAAAGACTAGCTAACACTCCTTGTCCCCTTCCTCATTTCCCCCTTCACGATGGTTTATTACTAGACCTAAGACAGTATCCTAAAATCGCCAGTCTCAAACACAGTCAACTGGGCTTAGACTTCTTTGAGAAGGCTTACTTGGATGCCTGCCCTTATCAATTTGCCAAGGTGTCCTTAGAAAATCTGGAAAATGTTTTAAACTATTTAAAAGCAGAATTGGAATGACTTCCAACTCTGCTTTTTTCTTATTGTTCAACTTCTGTTAAGGTTGCCGCTTTTTCAAGATATTTTTGGTAGGTGCCGTCATCCTTGAGTTTTTGGATGACCTTGTCCACCACTTCTTTCAAATCAGCACTATTTTTTCTAAGGGCAACTGCATTAGCTTCTCCGTCCTTCATCTTCAAGCTGACAGTTGCGACAGCTAAGTCAGCGTTTTTAGCAGCATAGCTAAGGGCAACAGGCTCATCCATATGAACAGCATCTACTTTTCCAGCCTGCAATTCATTGACAGCTTCCCCCATATTGGTTAGGGAAGTTAATTGAGCTTTTGGCAATTGTTCCTTGACCATTGATTCTGGAACAGTTCCTTTTTGGGCCGCAATATTAGCACTTTCAAGGCTAGTTAAATCTTTGTATTTTTCTACATCAGCCTTACGAACCAAGAAACTAATCTTGTTTTCATAGTAAGGGATTGAAAAATCAAAGACTTCTTTTCTCTCGTCAGTAGCGCTAATTCCCGCAACTGCTAGATCAGCCTTGCCAGTTTGAAGACTAGTCAAGACATTGTCAAAACTCATGCTTGAAATTTCCAACTTCACCCCAAGTTCATCAGCGATAGCTTGGGCCATATCAATATCCGCACCGACTACCTGATTTTTCCCGTCAACTAAAGACTGAAATTCAAAAGGTGCATAGTCAGGACTAGTCGCCACAACTAATTTCCCCTTTTG
Organism: uncultured Streptococcus sp.; assembly: GCA_963518035.1. Classification (GTDB taxonomy): domain Bacteria; phylum Bacillota; class Bacilli; order Lactobacillales; family Streptococcaceae; genus Streptococcus. The sequence continues at coordinate 28,278 of CAUQIK010000014.1, forward strand.
CTTAATGGCCTCAACAGCTGACTGAGAACCATTAGAACCCGACTGGCAAGCCACTAAGAAGAAACTTGCAAGAAAACTACATAAAACAAATATCCATTTTTTTGATTTCATAAATAAACAACCTCTCTGTTGATTTTGTATAATTATAACTCTATCCAAGTTACTTGTCAAGTGTTTTTTGAATTTTTATCTTAAAAATATTTTTTTCATTCAATAAAAGGAGCTATTAATTGATTTCAAGCTCCTTTTTATACAGAATGAATCTATTTTATAGTTCGACAATCTTACCTGTTTCAAAGTAAACAACCCATTCACAGATATTCTTAGCATAGTCTCCAATACGTTCCAAGAAGGCAATCACTTGGAAGTAATCACGACCTGTAACAATGGCATCAGGATTTTTCTTGATTTCTTCTGTAGCCAAATCACGAATGCTATCAAAGTAATGGTTGATTTTTTCGTCCATTGCTGCTACTTCATAGGCCTGATCTACTGAACCATTGAGATAGAGTTCAAGGGCTGCTTCAACGAAGTTCTTGACATCGCGACCCATTCTCTTGATTTCTTCTTCAACAGCCGGGATGCGTTGCTCCCCTTTCATACGAATTGCCGCTTTAGCAATAGAAACAGCATGGTCCCCCATACGTTCCAAGTCAGATACGGCTTTTAAGACTGTTAAAACGGTACGCAAGTCCTGAGAAACCGGTTGTTGGAGGGCAATCATTTCAAATGATTTCTTCTCCAATTTCACTTCGTATTCGTTTACTTCTGCATCATCTTCGATGACTTCTTTGGCCAAATCACGGTCATGCGTAACAAAGGCACGCACTGTACGATTGATTTGGGACAGCACTTCTTGTCCCATAGCATAGAACTGGTTGTGCAATTTCTCTAAATCTTCCTCAAATTGAGAACGTAACATCATTTATCTCCTTATCCAAATTTTCCTGAAATATAATCTTCTGTTTCCTTGTGTTGTGGGTTGAGGAACATCTTCTTGGTATCGTTAAACTCGATCAGATCTCCATCTAGGAAAAATCCTGTCTTGTCAGAAATACGAGAGGCTTGTTGCATGGAACGCGTAACCAAGAGCATGGTGTATTTATCTTTTAGACCATACAAGGTTTCCTCAATCTTACCAGCCGAGATAGGGTCCAAGGCTGAAGTCGGTTCATCCAAAAGAATGATTTTAGGACTGGTTGCCAAGACACGGGCAACACAGACACGTTGCTGTTGTCCACCTGAAAGCCCGATAGCTGAATCATGCAGGCGATCCTTGACCTCATCCCAGATGGAAGCTCGTTGCAAGGCTTTTTCCACTGCTTCATCCAGAACCTGCTTGTCCTTCACTCCATTGATACGAAGTCCGTAAACAACATTTTCGTAGATAGACATAGGGAAAGGGTTTGGTTGTTGGAAAACCATACCAATTTCCTTTCGCAATTCAACTGTATCTGTACGCGGACTGTAGATGTTGTGGCCGTTGTAAACCACCGAACCAGTTGTGGTCACCTCTGGATTGAGATCCCCCATGCGGTTGATAGCCTTGAGGAGGGTTGACTTCCCTGATCCAGATGGACCAATCAAAGCTGTAATTTCCTTAGGTTGGAAAGATAGGGAAACACTATTCAAGGCCTTTTTTTGATTGTAGTAAACGGACAGGTCTGATACCTGTAAAATCGCTTCTGTCATACTGTTTCCTTTCTATCCAAAGTGTCCTGTTACGTAGTCATTGGTTGACTGTAGTTTGGCATTTTGGAAAATATTAGAGGTCTTATCGTACTCTATCAAGTCACCCAAGTAGAAAAATCCTGTGTAGTCACTAGCACGCGCAGCCTGCTGCATACTGTGGGTCACGATGATGATGGTAAAGTCCTTCTTCAATTCCAACATGGTTTCTTCCAGTTGGGCTGTCGCAATCGGATCCAAGGCTGACGCTGGTTCATCCATCAAGAGGATATCTGGTTTAACAGAGATAGCACGAGCGATACACAGGCGTTGCTGCTGACCACCTGATAGGGTCAAGGCTGACTTGTGCAAATCGTCTTTGACTTGGTCCCAAAGGGCAGCCTGACGAAGAGAGGTTTCCACAATTTCATCCAAGACTTGCTTGTCCTTAACTCCTGCACGTTCATGGGCAAAAGTGATGTTACGGTAGATAGACTTGGCAAAGGGATTTGGTCGTTGGAAGACCATTCCGATGTGTTTACGCATCTCATAAACATTGATTTCTGGACGGTTGACATCAATCCCTTGGTAGAGGATTTGACCTGTTACCTTGGCAATATCAATGGTATCATTCATACGGTTGAGACTGCGGAGGTAGGTTGATTTTCCTGAACCAGAAGGGCCAATTAAGGCTGTAATTTTATTTTTTTCAAATTGCATATCGATGCCCTTTATGGATTCTTTTTTACCGTAGTAAACATGTAAATCCTTAGTAGAGAGGGCCACTTTCTCTTCAGGAAAGGTGATGATATGCTTTTCATCCCAATTATATTTTGACATGGCATCTCCTTTAGGCAGCGGTTAATTTCTTATGTAGGTAGCTTCCAAGTTTGCGGGCTCCAAAGTTAAAGATGAGGATAAAGATGAGGAGCACGGCCGCAGAACCTGCTGATACGATGGTTCCATCTGGAATAGTACCTTCACTATTGACTTTCCAGATGTGGACAGCCAAGGTTTCTGCTTGACGGAAGATAGAGATTGGGCTAGTCACACTGAGAATATTCCAGTTAGACCAGTCGAGGGCTGGAGCGGATTGTCCTGCTGTATAGATGAGAGCAGCCGCCTCACCAAAAATACGACCAGAAGCTAAGACGACCCCCGTCACAATACCTGGTAGGGCTTCTGGAATGACGACATGGACAACTGTCTCCCAACGAGAAATCCCAAGGGCTAAACCAGCCTCACGTTGCGTATGGTGAACGTGTTTCAAGCTGTCTTCAACATTACGAGTCATCTGAGGTAAGTTAAAGACTGTCAAGGCCAAAGCACCTGAAATGATTGAAAATCCATACTCAAACTGAACTACAAAGATCAAGTAACCAAAGAGACCCACAACCACTGATGGCAGTGAAGACAAGATTTCAATACAGGTTCTGACAAAGTTGGTCACAGGACCTTTTTTAGCATATTCAGCTAGAAAAATCCCAGCCCCCATAGACAAGGGAACAGAGATAATCAAGGTAATAACCAGAAGGAAGAAGGAATTATAGAGCTGAATTCCAATCCCTCCACCTGCTTGGTAAGAAGAGGATTTGCCAGTCAAGAAAGACCAAGAGATGTGGGGCAAACCACGAACCAAGATATAAAGAATCAAGGATGCCAAGATAGCAACGATAATACCTGCAATCGAGTAGAGGACAGCTGTTGCAATTTTATCTAATTTCTTAGCGTGCATAGTTTTTCTTTCCTCTTTCTTTCGTAATCAATTTAATCACACTGTTGAAGGCCAAACTCATCAAAAGCAATACCAAGGCCAGTGACCAGAGAACGTTATTGTCAACGGTTCCCATAACGGTATTTCCGATACCCATGGTCAACACAGAGGTCAAGGTTGCAGCAGGTGTTGTCAATGAAGTTGGGACAACGGCTGAGTTTCCAACTACCATCTGAATGGCCAAGGCCTCACCAAAGGCACGCGCCATCCCAAAGACCACTGCTGTAAAAATACCTGAACGCGCTGCCTTCAAAGTCACACGCCAGATGGTTTGCCAACGAGTAGCTCCCATAGCCAAACTAGCTTCGCGGTAGTGACGAGGCACCGCACGCAAACTATCGGTTGTCATAAAGGTTACCGTCGGTAAAATCATGACAAAGAGAACGAAAATCCCTGACAAAATCCCAAAACCAGTTCCACCAAAGACACTACGAACAAAGGGAACTACGACCTGCAAACCGATAAATCCATATACGACTGAAGGGATCCCTACAAGCAATTCAATAGCTGGTTGTAAGATTCTAGCACCTTTTGGTGAGACTTCAGTCATAAAGACAGCTGCACCAATAGCAAAAGGAGTTGCGATAAGGGCTGATAGGATTGTGACAATAAAGGAACCCAAAATCATGGGAAGGGCACCAAATTGTTTACCTGAAGGATTCCAAATTTGGCCAAAGAGAAAATCAAATATGTTAACCCCATTGACAAAGAAGGTCGACAAGCCTTTTTGGGCTACGAAAATCAAAATCATAGCCACAATGATGACAATCAAAGACAGACAGGCAAAGGTCAAGCCTTTTCCTAATT